>NZ_JBHUEO010000009.1:0-73375 GCF_042680885.1 Siminovitchia sediminis
GATTTTGTATGGAGCAACTTTATCACCGCCATATTTTGTTATTTTTATTTTAACAAATTAAAACGATGAAAGAACAAATATTATAAATAATTAAAAAGGCTGTCGAGGGTTTCTCGACAGCCTGACGAGGCGGAATCCCGCCTCGTTTTTTTTACTGATTAAAATAGGATTGTAAACCATGATAGATACTGTTTGCTACTTGTTCCTGATAAGAGTGGGTTGTTACATAGCGCCCTTCATAGGGGTTGCTCAAATAACCGAGCTCCAGCAAGGCGGCAGGCCTGTTGTTATTTCTGATCACTTGATAATTCCCTATACGGGTTCCCCGGTTTTTTATATGGAGAGAGCTATCAAGCACTTGATTGATACTTCTGGCTAAATCATGCTGATATCCATGATAATAATAGGCGGTCACACCGTTGGCGCTCCTATGCTGAGAGCTGTCATAATGCAGGCTGATAAAAGCATCCGCATTGTAGCTGTGAGAGGTGGACGTTCGGGCAGGCAGCGAAACAAAGTAATCCCCGGTCCGGGTCAGAATCACATTGGCGCCTGCAGCTTTCAGTTTCTCCTTCAGCCGCTGGGCTGTCTGCATTGTGAGCTGTTTTTCTGTGACCCCGGCACTATTGGATGTGCCCGGATCGTAACCACCGTGGCCTGCATCGATGACAATGGTTTTCCCGGCCAGGCCTGTACCTGCAGAAGAGGAAGAATGACCGGCCGACTTGGCAGGTGCTGCTGTTTTTTCAGTTGAAACCACCCAGCTGGCCACATAGGCGGTCTGCCCGCTTGCAAGTGTAATTTTATACCAGTCACCTTCCTGTCCGGCAATCGGGTATCTTTCACCGGCCGAGCCTTTCGTAACAACTGGTGCAGATAGATCGGCCCTTGCCCGTAAATTAGTGCTGTCTGTAGAAATATAGGCAAAGCCCGCGGATGGATGTTGATTTGTCTCCCCTGCAAAACGGATAAATTGCTTACTGATCCAGGCCTGTTGGTTTTGATACGTAATCTGTACCCACCCGTTGCTCTCGCTGTGGATCGTGACCGGGTCGCCGGAATGCAATTTTCCGATAATCGCTCCGGATAATGAAGGATGGCTCCGGACATTTACATCGTTTGCCGTTACCTGCGCTTGTTGTCCTCGGTTTGTATCTTTATTTTTGTTTGCTGTGCCTCCCGGACTTACAATATAGCCGGCCACCCAGCCTGTAGTACCGTTGGTAAGCTGAACTTGATACCACCCGAATTTTTCTTGGAGAACTTTTAGACGGTCATAGCGGTCTGCCTGTGCAACCACACTGGCTGTATCGGATGGTGCACTTCGGATGTTTGCCTTATGAACAGCTACTTGTACAGTACCGCCTGCTGCATCAGCAGATATCCAGGGAATATGTAATAAAACAATGAGCAAAGGGACTATGTAAAATATGAATCTTCTAATCTGGCTTCACCACCTATTTAAGGATTAGTTATGATTTTAGCATTTTTTGTCGCTTTGTAACGAAAAGTAATATACTTTTAAAAAAATTAAGTAAAAAGTCAGGTGGGACGCTAGGTCATAGATCTGTACCGTCCCGCTCATAGCAGGCTGCCGCAGGAAGGTAAGCCAGACAGACTGCTTCGATGTACCTGTTTTTGTCTGGTTCTGATTTCATTTTAGGTGGACGAGTCACTATGATTCTGTTTATTCCTAAATTGTAAATTTTGTTGAGGAGCAGTGGAAATGCTCGCAACCTTATGTTAGTCATCAGCCAGAAACTTTGAGGCAAAATGAGAAATAAAAGAGGCAGCTGTTTTGCCGGTGACATATTTTTGATGAGAATAAAAGATATTGGGAGGGTCGTTTCAATGAATGATAAACATGAGTGCAAAAACGGGAGAAATCATTCTGTGCTCCAGACGTGGATTTCTTATAAAGATTTCCAGCTCCTTCCGGAATTTCGGGAAGCTGATAATGACTTCCCGAAATCATAGGTCCCATTTGCCGGAGAGTAAAATATTTGAGAGATACAATCTGGATATCCTAAGAAGAACTCTAGTCTGCCTCACCTGGTAAACAATCCTTTTCGTAATGCAATTCAATACAAAACCTCCCACTGGCTTTTTGATTGACTTCCCCATCACAACTGATCATAAGACAGGCAATGGACCCTAAAGTGATTGACTTTGATTGGTCCTTTTCTGTTAACGTAAATAACTTCACGTTTGTACAGCTGCCATCGCATGAACACCCATAGCAGTCCAAATTAGCCCCTACCGTCATCACACAATTGCTTTTATTCATCACGGTAACCGACCCGGAGGGGAGAGGAGTGATTCCAATGGCTTTCCAGTAGGTTACAAACTCCCCATTGCAGTCTTGTTTTATATTTCCACAAATTTCATTCCCGACCAATCTCTTCTTACATGCTGTTACTTTATGGGGAACATCGTGGCAGTGAATAGGCGGAATGGAGTGATTCTGTTTTCTGATGTTCATCACCTCTATATACCTCATTGTCAGCATCTATGCTCATGATATGAAAAAAGTGTCTGTATAGGGTCTGTCTAGGCAGTTGCAGGTTACCAAAAAAATCAGGGCCCACTTCAATCAGTTCCTGCTCAGACGACACTGGGATACACGTACAAGCAAAAACAATTTTGATCAGTATACTAAATTAGTGCCAATGATATGGAAGCTTGGCAGACAAGTGCCAGGCCACAGAAAGGAGGGATACAATGTGTGCTGGATATTGTAGCCCGGACCGCCCGTTTGTGTCGGATGAAATCTGAGGTAATTTTAATACAAATACCCCGGCGACTGTTCCGGTGACCTGTCTATACGAAAGATCCGTCCCTTTTTATATCAGGCACGGTCAGTCTTTATTATGAACGTGGCGGACCCGATACGATTACAGCTACGGTAACGGATAGTACCGGTGGAACAACGAATCTTACAATTCCCAGTGGAAACACCATTTCACAGACCTTTGAAGATATTGATACAGTTACAATTGATACTGCCGGGGCTACCGGCAAATACTGTATAACGGCGAATTATCAACTTTAATTTATTAAGAAAAAAACCCTTGGCTAATCCCTAAAATTCAACTGAATTTTTGGGACTACACCTTTAAGGAATGGACAACCATCCCAAAGGAAAGGAGAAAACATTATGGGGCATTGCTGTTGTTCCTCATCTTCCTCTCCCCAAATCCAGTACTTTTTTTCTCAAACAGAAGGTACTTTACCTGTCCCATTTGGTGCAGGTGTTGAAACGACTGTCCTTACACTTCCTGTAACTACTGCATTTGATTTGCAAAATGTCAAATTGGACTATGCAGTTCAACTGGCCTTTTCAATTTCACAAGGGAGCAGTAACGTTGACCATGGAGTTCGTGTTCGCCTAAGAAGAAATGGAATATTGCTTGCTACCCAAACGTTTCAACAAAGTGGAGCCAGAAACTCTTCTAGTGCAGCGGTTCGGAGAGAACAGATTCCTAATACATGGGGGGACAGTGGGTCTCTCGCCGGAGTGAACACATATACCGTGACCGTTGAATATTTTCAACGTGCCAATAGTACGACCACCTTATCGGTAGAAACCCGCTCATTAAATGCCATTGTTTTTGATTAGCGATTTAAAGAAGGCAGCCATTAATAAAAAATCCAGAGATGTTTCCCATTAAGAAAACAAAGGCATGCATGACTTACGTTTAAATTCAATCATCAATAAATATAAACTTTACAAGTTGGTAACCGGGAATAATGGATTGCCCTCCTTGCCGCATGGATCATGGGAAAAAAATCAAAGTTATATATTTGTCTGAATATACCTACAAATCGTCCTTTTCCTTCCATATTCTCTTCATATTTCCAAGTCTTTTATACTAATTGAAATTCCTATTTCCTTCACAAGGTAGTATAATAGACCTAATTGACCAGATCGTTCCAAAAGGGGGGCAGCCTTCCTTGAAAAAAAATTTCCGGCTCCGGCTCACGTTGATTATGATTGTGTTTTCTATTTTTATCACCTTTGTTGTAGCCCTCATCGACCAGAAGAAATTAAGAAACAGTATTTTACAGGAGCATGAATTGAAGCTGGGTATGATCGAAGACAATATTCTCAGCTCGCTTGATTCAATTGATCAGGCGTATATGCTGTTTGATCAGGATATGGCAGCGGCGATGGAAGCCAATTCCCGAGAGCTGATCGGCTTATACGAAAAGAATCCTGATTTTAATGATTGGAATTTTCAGCAGTTAAAAGAGAAGTATGGGATGGATATATACATATTAAATGAGAATAATGTTGTGATACACAGCAGTGATGAGAGCGATGTCGGCATTGACTTTCGCGAGTGCTGCGCAAGTTTTTCCAACCTGCTGCAACAGCGCCGGCATGAAGGAGAATTTACCCATGATGGAATGGATATATCTATGGGCAGCGGTGAATTGAAAAAATTCAGCTACATTCCTACACCTGATAAAAAGTACATGATTGAGTTGGGCGTATCCTTGGAAAACGGCAGGATCTTTAAACATTTTAATTTTTTAAATGTCGGAAAAGAGTTGGAAGAACGGTTTCCCATGGTGGAGTCCATCAATGTATATAATAGTGGCGGATTTATATTGGGCAGCGCGAATAAAGGTGAAGAAGACCTTAGAAGTTCTATAGATCGGTGGGAGACTTTCCGCAATGCTTTAAAGAGCGGGGAAGTGACGGAAATCGTCAAGGAGATCAACGGCGAAAAAATTACGTATCATTATGTTCCGTATAAGGCAGAAACAGAAAGAGGTTATTCGACTAAACGGGTGGTAGAAATAGCTTATAACAAAGATGACTTGAATGACGCATTAAATCAGAGTCTGAAAGAGTTCTTCGCCCAGCTGATTCTCATTTTCGCGGCTGCGATTCTTATTTCACTGCTGATTGCACGCCAGATTGCCAGGCCGATGTACCTCGCTTTTCATGACAGTCTGACTGGCTTGGAAAATCGGGCGGCTTTTGAAGAGCTGCTCAAAGAATACCAGGCGAAAAGAAAAGGCGATCTTGCTTTAATGATGATTGATTTGGATAATTTTAAACTCGTGAATGATCAGTTGGGCCATAAAGAAGGAGATAAAATTTTAAAAACAGCCGCTCAGGAAATCCTGGCAACGATAGGAAAAGGCAATCATGCTGCGAGGCTCGGCGGGGATGAGTTTGTCGTGATTTATCCTGACATAGACGAAGAAAGTTTAAAAGATCTCGCTTCAAAGCTCATTGATCGAATGTATGACCGATTTTGGAGTATCCGTGAAAAATATCAAATTGATATTTCCATCAGTGTCGGCATTGCCATGGCAAGTGAGAAAGATGACGTTGAAAGCCTGTATGATAAGGCAGATCAAGCGCTCTATGAGTCCAAAGAAAATGGGAAGAACCAATATCATTTTTTTAAAATGAGCAGTTAAAAAGAGACAGTGCCAAATTCCGGCAACCGCTGGATTTTTAGCTCAGTCTCTTTTTTGATAAAGTCCATGGGATCTGCTCTCTAAGATCGTCAGTTTCCAAACAGAGGGTAAAGTACAATCTTTTAAAAATCCTCTTTGAGTGAAATGTCAGATGAACGGTTGTCTCCATTTCAGGTTATGGAGCCGCACTGACATGGACTGTGGGGCCAGACGTCTGAATCTGCTACTCCGTTAATCTCATATTTTTAAAAGGAAACAGGACAAATTTGCTTTTTCCGATAATCCGGTCTCTTTCAATAAATCCTAATGATAAACCGAACTGCATGCGGCTGTCGATGCTGTTAAAGCGGTTGTCCCCCATGACAAAATAGCAATTTTCCGGGACGATGAGTGGGCCGAAATCTTGGGTTAACTTTACTCCCTGCTGCTGTGCAGCCTTCTTGTGGTCCCGTAAATAAGGCTCTTCTGTCGGTTCTCCATTTATAAAAAGCTGATCATCTTCCATTGTGATTTGATCGCCGGGAAGACCGATAACTCTTTTGACATAATTCGTTTTTGTTTCATCTCCTTTAATAATGACAATGTCGCCTCGTTGTACGTCTCCTGTCCAGGAAACCGTTTTGCTGACAATAATTCTTTCGTGGTCATGAAGGGTCGGCTCCATCGAAGCTCCATCCACCACCATGGGGGAGAATAAAAAAGTTCTGATGACAAACACCAAAGCAAGAGCCAGCGCGATGGGCGGAAGCCAGCTGATGATTTTTTTGGGAGCCTGATTACGATGCATGACAAATCTCCTCATTCGTGTAATTCGTATTTTATATATATTTTCTCCGAAACTTTGATGACTTGCAAATAATTCCATCATCTTTTTTTCAGCAGCACCTTGTGGAATGTGTATGATTTTGTAGAATATCATTATGACTCAGTGAAAGGTTGAATGACATGTGGGAAGATTTTAAGAAATTTGCCATACAAGGAAATGTGCTGGACTTGGCTGTCGCAGTTGTCATAGGTGGGGCGTTTGGAAAAATTGTCTCTTCCTTGGTAGATTATATCATTATGCCGCTGGCCGGTGTCCTGCTGGGCGGCTATAGCTTTGAAAACCTATCCGTGACCATCGGCGATGCCGTAATCCAGTATGGAGCGTTTATTCAAAGTGTAGTAGACTTTTTCATTATTTCCTTAGCGATTTTCCTTTTGATTAAGCTACTGGTGCGATTGAAGCTTCAAAAGGAAGAGACTAAAACGGAGGAAGAAGAGGCGGAGGTTGATCCGCAAATTGAACTTCTGTCCGAAATTCGGGATTTGCTGAAAGAAGAAAACAAATTGAAAGGAACAGAATAAAAAGAACCACACTTGGACAGCCCCAAAAGTTAGATGTTCCACTACCCTTTTGGGGGCAGTCCCTGCCGTGTGGTTTTTTTTCTCTATTGTCAGCAGGCAGCTATCTTACCGCAACGCAGTATAAGTTGCTGGACCTGCTTTTATATGCGTTTTTGTATATTTTGAAGACTTATCTTATGCTTTGTAACTGAAGTTTGTGCTTTAAAATTGGATTCCGGCACTTTGGGTTCGAGTTTTACACTATGAAATTGGAATTCAATTTCGCGTTATGGACTCCGGAATTCGCGCAATGAATCTGGATTTCGCGCAATGGACTCTGATTTCGCGCAATGAATCTGGATTTCGCGCAATGGATCGGAATTTCGCACTATGGATCCAGATTTCGCGCAATGAATCTGGATTTCGCGCAATGAACTCCGGAATTCGCGCAATGAACTCCGGTTTCGCGCAATGGATCTTGAATTCGCGCAATAAATCGGAATTTCGCACTATGGATCCGGAATTCGCGCAATGAACTCCGAATTCGCGCAATGAATCTGGATTTCGCGCAATGAACTCCGAATTCGCGCAATGGATCTGAAATTCGCGCAATGAATCTTGAATTCGCGCAATGGATCTGAAATTCGCGCAATGAATCTGGATTTCGCGCAATGAACTCCGAATTCGCGCAATGAACTCCGAATTCGCGCAATGGATCTGAAATTCGCGCAATGAATCTGGATTTCGCGCAATGAACTCCGAATTCGCGCAATGGACTCCGGAATTCGCGCAATGGACTCCGGTTTCGCGCAATGGACTCCGGAATTCGCGCAATGAATCTGGATTTCGCGCAATGGATCGGAATTTCGCACTATGGATCCAGATTTCGCGCAATGAATCTGGATTTCGCGCAATGAACTCCGAATTCGCGCAATGGATCTGAAATTCGCGCAATGGACTCTGAATTCGCGCAATGAACTCCGAATTCGCGCAATGGACTCCGGAATTCGCGCAATGAATTTGGATTTCGCGCAATGAACTCCGGTTTCGCGCAATGGATCTTGAATTCGCGCAATGGATCGGAATTTCGCACTATGGATCCGGAATTCGCGCAATGAACTCCGAATTCGCGCAATGAACTCCGGATTCGCGCAATGGATCTGAAATTCGCGCAATGAATCTGGATTTCGCGCAATGAACTCCGGTTTCGCGCAATGGACTCTGATTTCGCGCAATGGACTCCGGAATTCGCGCAATGGACTCCGGAATTCGCGCAATGAATCTGGATTTCGCGCAATGAATCGGAATTTCGCACTATGGACTCCGGAATTCGCGCAATGGACTCCGAATTCGCGCAATGGACTCTGATTTCGCGCAAGGGATCTGAAATTCGCGCAAGGGATCTGAAATTCGCGCAATGAATCTGGAATTCGTGCAATGAATCTGAAATTCGTGCAATGAATCTGAAATTCGCGCAAGGGATCTGAAATTCGCGCAATGAATCTTGAATTCGCGCAATGGATCTGAAATTCGCGCAATGGACTCCGGAATTCGCGCAATGAACTCCGAATTCGCGCAATGGACTCCGAATTCGCGCAATGGATCTGAAATTCGCGCAATGAATCTGGATTTCGCGCAATGAACTCTGATTTCGTGCAATGGATCGGAATTTCGCGCAATGGATCTGAAATTCGCGCAATGAATCTGGAATTCGCGCAATGGATCTGAAATTCGCGCAATGAATCTGGATTTCGCGCAATGAACTCCGAATTCGCGCAATGGACTCCGGAATTCGCGCAATGAATCTGGATTTCGCGCAATGAATCGGAATTTCGCACTATGGACTCCGGAATTCGCGCAATGAACTCCGAATTCGCGCAATGGATCGGAATTTCGCACTATGGACTCCGGAATTCGCGCAATGGATCTGAAATTCGCACTATGGATCCAGAATTCGCACTATGGACTTGAAATTCGCACCTTGAACCCTGACTTCGCGCTATGACACGAACTTTGCACTTTGGGTCCAATTAATAATTATTTTTATTATTCAGCTTTGGAAGCTTGAATCTCCATGTTGATTTTTACCTCGTCACTGACAAGCACTCCGCCGGTTTCCAGCGGGGCATTCCAAGTCAAGCCGTAATCGCTGCGCTTCAGTGTGCCTTCTACACTAAAACCGGCTTTCTCGGCACCACTCATAGGATCTTTCATAACTCCCCCTGATGTGACAGTGAATGTTTCGGTTTTTGTGACGCCGTGCATAGTAACGTCCCCAGTGATAGCATATTGATCTCCTTGTTTTTCAACGGAAGCAGATTTGAATGTCAGGTTTGGATATTTTTCAACATCAAAGAAATCTTCTGTACGAAGGTGATTGTCCCGATCTTCATTTCCGGTATCAACGCTTGATACATCAATGGTGAATTGAATGTTTGCTGTTGTAAGATCTTCCGGGTCCGCTTGGATTTCAGCGCTAAACTCTTTAAATTCACCTTTTACTCTTGAAATCATCATGTGCCGGACCGAGAATTGTACCTCGCTGTGTGCTTTGTCAAGATTCCATGTTGAGACTGCCATTTTACACATTCCTCCTTAATTGGTTACATAAAGTAAGCTTATATACTTATTATAGTTAATGGTTATTTGTTTGTAAAGCCATTTTTGACAATGTATTCCATTCCCTTGATAATCACAGTAAACATCATTTTCCAAAGGGAGTGTGAAAGAAATGCGGATGGTGGATCTTATTGAAAAAAAGAGGGATGGTCTCGTTTTAACAGACGAAGAAATTCAATTTATTATTGATGGATATATAAAGGATGAAATCCCGGACTATCAAATGTCCGCTTGGATGATGGCAGTATTTTTTAAAGGAATGACCGCGGATGAGACGGCGGCTCTCACGATGGCGATGGCTCAATCCGGTGATCAGGTAGACTTATCAAACATTAAAGGGATAAAAGTGGACAAACATTCTACAGGCGGGGTCGGAGACACTACTACATTAATATTAGCCCCTCTGGTTGCGGCGGCCGGGGTCCCTGTTGCGAAAATGTCAGGCAGGGGACTGGGGCATACAGGAGGGACCATTGACAAGCTGGAAGCAGTTCCCGGATTTCATACAGAATGGCCCCAACAGGAATTTATTGAAATGGTAAATAAAAATAAGGTGGCTGTTGTCGGCCAATCAGGCAACTTTGCCCCGGCTGATAAGAAAATGTATGGTTTGCGTGATGTAACAGCTACGGTTAATTCTATCCCATTGATTGCCAGTTCGATTATGAGCAAAAAAATTGCCGCCGGTGCAGACGCTATTGTATTGGATGTGAAAGTAGGATCGGGAGCGTTTATGAAAGATATAAACAGTGCGCGTGAACTGGCCGGCGCCATGGTGGAAATTGGTGAGAAAGTGGGAAGAAAAACAGCAGCCGTGATTTCCGATATGAGCCAGCCGCTTGGCTATGCGGTCGGAAACGCACTGGAAGTGAAGGAGGCGATCGACACGCTGAAAGGGAAGGGCCCTGCTGATTTACATGAGCTTTGCTTGGTTCTCGGCTGCAAAATGGTCATGCTTGCGGGAAAAGCAGAGTCGGAGCAGGAAGCAAGGACTCTCCTGGAGGAAGCCATTACCAGCGGAAAAGCTCTTGAAGTATTCAAGGTTTTTTTATCAGCGCAAGGCGGGGACGCATCGGTTGTCGATTATCCGGAAAAATTGCCGGATGCCGAGTTCAAAATAAATGTTTGTTCTCCGGCAGATGGGTTTGTGGAAAAAATAGCTGCAGATCAAATCGGTATGGCAGCAATGCTGCTTGGAGCAGGAAGAGCCACAAAAGATGCTGTGATTGACTTGGGAGTCGGTCTTGTTTTACATAAAAAGATAGGGGCCAAAGTGAAAAAAGGTGAGGTCATCGCCACCATTCACAGTCAAACGGATCATATCGGGCTTTCTGAACAGAAAATTTTACAGGCGTACCAATTCTCAAGCACAAAACCCAACATCATTCCGCTGATTAAGGAGTGAATCCCTTTCTAATGCTGTCCGTTCATGATATGATAATTGAAAGAAGTTCTCAATTACAGCTTGGAGGTAGGATAACAGTGCTTGCAACAAACTCCATTGCGGAGATCATCCGCAACCGAACTACAGTGAAAACCGGCTTTATTGATAAAGAAGTGAGCCAGGAACTTGTGTTGTCCTTGCTGGAAGATGCAGTGTGGGCACCTACACACAAAACTAGGGAACCATGGCGTTTTATTTTTGTAAGCGGCTACCGGAAAGAGGTGTTCATTGAAGCTGTACTTCAATGCCAGGAACCGGCCAAACATTCAGCGACGAGAAGAAAGCTGGGAGAGGTACCTGCCTTCCTAATAACAGTAATGAATGCCGATCCGCGCCAAAAAGTGTGGGAAGAGGATTTCGCCGCCACGAGCTGCCTGCTGCAAAACTTTCAGTTGCTCGCCTGGGAACAAGAACTGGGCGTCTGCTGGAAAACGCCACCATATATTTATGAGCCTGCATTCCGAGAGTCGCTCGGAGTCCAGCCGGGGGAAAAAATTGTCGGTATAATCCACATTGGGTATTTTGATAAAGAAATTGTTGCAAAAAGAAAGCGGAACCGAACGAGTCCCGCTGCAAAAATGACTGCTTTTTAAATTTGATCTATGCCTTGCCCTGAAAGGGGGCAGGGTTTTTTAAGTTGTTGAAGAAACTCTAATTACTTTCATCGCTATAAGGTGCTTGCTGAGGAAAAAAGTGTCCGCTAGGAAGAAATACTTTCTAATGTATCGTGGATACTGTACTAGGGAGAAATACTGTCCGACTTAAAGCATTTACTGTCCACAAGGGAAGAAATACTGATTACTGTCCCCTTCAAAGAAAATACGATCCAATGCAGTGAGATTACTGTCCGCATCGAAGAAATACGTTCCAATGTAGTGAGATTACTGTCCCCTTCAAAGAAAATACAATCCAATGCAGTGAGATTACTGTCCGCATCGAAGAAATACGTTCCAATGTAGTGAGATTACTGTCCCCTTCAAAGAAAATACAATCCAATGCAGTGAGATTACTGTCCGCATCGAAGAAATACGATCCAATGCAGTGAGATTACTGTCCCCTTCAAAGAAAATACAATCCAATGCAGTGAGATTACTGTCCGCATCGAAGAAATACGTTCCAATGCAGTGAGATTACTGTCCGTATCAAAGAAAATACGATCCAATGCAGTGTCATCTGTCTGCAGAATACTGTCCAATGTAGCGTGGATTCTGTCCACAGTAAAAAATACTGCCCAACGGAGCACAGGTACTGTCCGCTCATATTGTTTACTGTCCACCGGCCAGGGCAAATGCCAGCCGCTCTCCAGTTAGTATCCAAATGTACATTCCTCCATTCTACAGGGATTCTGTCAAACCTTTTTCATTGACTCAGCCATTTCTTTTTTATATAGTTGAGGGGGTTAATTATTGATAGGGGGAACTAATTTTGAGTAATCACCAGCTGTTGTTTGATCGATTCATGATGATCATTCTGCACGGAAGGAAAGGCATGGCAACTCTGGTACCTGACCAGCTGTTGGAGGAATTATCACTTGAGCAGTTTCAGCTGATTCGCCTCGTGTACAAGAACGGGCCCATCCGCGCATCAGAATTGGCAGATATGCTTTTTGTACATAGAAGCGCGATCACTGTCCGAGTCGACAAGCTTGTTAAAAAAGGGCTGCTGGAACGCCAAAGAGATGAGGAAGACCGCAGAAATGTATTTTTAAATGTATCCGAAAAAGGAAAGACCTACTACGAAACACTGGAAAAAAAGATTAACGAATTTGTAGGATCGATTATTCAAGATATTCCAAAAGAAGATATGGAAAATTTTTTAAATGTGTTTGAGACTATTGCTTCTTATATTGAAAGGTTTGAAGGTGAACCGTCATGAAGGCCATTTTACGTTTCCGCTGGGTGGTTTTAGCTTTATGGGTAATTGCTGCTGTGATCTTAGTCATGACTTCCCCTAATATGAATCAGCTCGTAAGGGAAAAAGGCCAGCTGGCCATTGCTGACGATTATCCTTCGTCAATTGCCTCAGAAATTATAACCGGGCATTCCTCGGATGACAAAGGGACGGAATCGTTCGTCGCTGTGTTTCATGATGATACACAGCTTTCGGAGGCACAGTTAAAGAATATTCAATCAACGCTGGACCATGTAGAGGAGGAAAAATTTGAGCTGGGGATTCACGGAATCACTACTCATTTTGACGACAAGGAACTGGAAAGCCAGCTTGTATCCGAGGATGGAAGTACAGTGATTGTATTGCTTGACGTGGAAATGGAAGGACGGGAGTTGAGTGATTTCCGGGAACCGTTGGAGGCTGCCATCCAAACGAGTCAAGTGGACACTTACATGACGGGCAACGCACTGATTAATGAAGATGTCATTATTAGTTCGGAAAAAGGCCTGAAGAAAACAGAAATCATCACAGTTATTTTCATTATGGTTGTTCTTCTGCTTGTTTTCCGCTCGGCTGTGGCACCGTTTGTACCGCTCGTAACTGTTGGAATGACATATCTTGTCAGTTCTACCGCTGTCGCCTTTTTGGTGGATTTAATGGATTTTCCGGTATCCAATTTTACCCAAACTTTTATGGTTGCCGTTCTGTTCGGGGTCGGAACCGACTACTGTATTTTGCTTCTAAGCCGATATAAAGAGGAGCTGTCCGCGGGACAGGACATTCCATCTGCTATTGTAACGACATATAAAACAGCTGGAAAAACTGTCATTTACAGTGCAGTTGCAGTGATGATCGGTTTCGCATCCATCGGTTTTGCAACCTTTAAGCTGTATCAATCAGCTGTCGGTGTAGCGGTGGGCGTATTTGTTCTGATCATTGCATTGTTTACGCTTGTTCCGTTTTTTATGATGACTTTAAAGAAAGCACTCTTTTGGCCTGTAAAAAAAGATATTTCCCACAAGGAAAGCGGCTTATGGGGATGGATGGGGAACCTGGCCATTACGCGCCCTTTGATTGCGCTTGGTATCGTCGCCATTTTTACCGTTCCGCTCCTGGTCAGCTACGACGGCGAACTGTCGTTTAATTCCTTGGATGAGATTGGTGAAGAGTACGATTCAGTAAAAGGATTCAATCTAGTTGCCGATCGATTTGGTCCCGGTGAAATTATGCCGATTCAAGTAGTTCTGGAAAACGACGATTCTATGAAAACAAAAGAATATTTAACTCTGATCGAAACGATTGGAAATCAGATTGAAAAGCTTGATCACATAGATAAAGTCCGCAGTGTCATGAGACCCACGGGAGATAAAATTGAAGACATCTATGTTAAAAAGCAGGCTGATGAGCTCGGGAAAGGAATTGGTGAAGGGACAGAAGGCATTTCAAAAATTAAGGATGGCCTGAATGAAGCAGCTTCCTCCATCCAAGGGTCCAAACCTGACCTGGAACAGGCGGCAGCCGGCATCGGAGATTTGCAGGCGGGGACAAAAGAGCTGCAGTCCGGTGTTGGACAGCTTCAGTCTGCGTTAAGGGAAATAGAGAAAGGAATCCGCCAAGGAAGTACAGGTGCCGGTGAATTAAAAATTGGGGCAGCCCGGGCAGGTGAACAGGCAGCAGAGCTTCAGTCAGGGGTTCAGGAACTCCTCAGCGGCTATGAAGAAGCACAAAAAGGCCTGAACCAGCTGATGGCTGAGTATGAAAAAGTACCCGGCGGCCTCGAACAGGCCCAGCAGCAGCTTATGGGAATGGGCGAGCCGCTCAACAGCCTTATACAGAACCATCCTGAAATTGCGTCGGATCCCAACTTGGCTGATATTCAGTCAAGGTTAGAGAATGCGACAAGACAAGTAGCCACAGCAGGCGGTACAATCTCTGCACTCAACGAAGAATTAAGTAAAGTCCGGTCAGGCTTGGCAGAAGCCAACGGACACCTTTTGGAAGTTATCAACGGATTGGGACAGTTTTCATCAGGCTTGAAGGAAATTGAAAACGGCTTGGCCCAATTGGAATCGGGCCTGGGGCAGGCAACCGATGGCCAGCACCAGGTAGTGGAAAAAATGCCTGAGATTGCCGCCGGGATGGGCGAAATGGCTAAAGGGCAGGAACAGCTTCAGTCCGGCTTCGGGGAAATGGGTAATCAGCTTGACCAGTTAAGTGAAGGCTTGTCGCAAAGCAGTGAAGGACTCGATAAAATCGAGAACGGATTTGGAGAGGCGAAGGACCACCTGGATCTTATCGCAGCGGATACAAACCTTCAGCAATCCGGCATCTACATTCCCGATCAATTGCTGAAAGATCCTAATTTCCAGCGGGTGTACGATATTTACATGTCACCTGACGGAAAAGTTACTACCATGGATATCGTGCTGGATTCCAATCCCTACTCGAAGGAATCCATGGATATGATTGAAAACATCGAAGATACGATTGCCAAGACAGTCAAAGATACGAAATTGGAACAGGCGAATATTGGTATCGGCGGTGTGACCAGCATGAACCGGGACTTGGAGTCTATGTCTGACTCGGACTATACGAAGACGGTCACCTTTATGATGACCGGGATCGTACTGATCTTGATTATTCTGCTTCGGTCACTGATCATGCCGATCTACATTATTGCATCGCTGCTGCTGACCTATTTTTCATCCATTGCCATTACTGAAGTTATTTTTGTAAACATCATGGGCTATCCGGGAATCAACTGGGTGACTCCGTTCTTTGGATTCGTCATTTTAATAGCCCTTGGCGTGGATTACTCTATCTTTCTTATGGACAGATTTTCGGAATACAAGGAGCTGAACGTGAAAACAGGTATTCTGCTTGCCATGAAAAACATGGGGACCGTGATTATCAGTGCAGCCATTATTCTGGCAGGTACCTTTGCGGCGATGCTTCCGTCAGGAGTTCTTTCCATGCTCCAGATCGCCACATTAGTATTATCAGGATTACTGTTCTACGCATTGATCATTTTGCCGCTGTTTGTACCCGTGCTGGTGAACTTGCTGGGGAAAGCAAACTGGTGGCCCTTTATTCAAAGGAAAAATGATGCATAGAAAAAAGGGGCTGTCTAAAAAGCCCCTAAAATAAATCAGGAGGAGAAAATCGGATCGTTTTTCTCCTCCTGATTTTACATTTGTGGGCCGGGAGAGTGCGAATGCTCCCGTTTTTTTACAATCCTTCCAAAAAGCTTAATATTTTATAATAAAAATATTGGTGGCCGGCACTGTTCGGGTGCAGTCCATCCGGCATGTAGGTTGAACGAAACACGGGGTTTTTTGCATAAATCCCGCCTTCTGAATACATATCTTTGCAAGGGATGCCATAAAAAGCCGTTACTTCCTTTATCGCTTCGGCATATTGCCTTAATGTTTCCCCTCGGCTGTTCCACTCTCCTTCTTCCTTCCTCCATCTCGGCAGCGGAGTAATAGCACTCAATTGTTTTGTCGGATATTTTTTTACTAAAGCCTGAAAAAACAGGTGAAGAGCACCGTAAAAAGAATCGTTGTGCCGATCCTGAAAGGTACCGAGGTATTTGCTGCCAAGGCGAAAATCATTTGTTCCGCCGAACACGGTCACATAATCGGTTTCAATGGGAGTTCGCTGGAGTCTTTCCAAGAAAGTTTCCTGGACGGTAAAGCCCGTTCTGGAAATACCGTAGTTAAGGACTTCGCAACCGGTTTCCTCCTGAATCCACTGATGATATTTTTTTGTTTTTGGATGGTGTTTGCGATCTGTAATACTGTCACCAATAATCAGCCATTTTTTTCCGGCCAGGTGGGATCTATGCTTTTTAAACATACCGCACCCTCCATTCCATACCTGCTCTGTTATGCTATTATATCATTTGAGGAAGGGAGAGGCTGTATACGTGTCGGATTGATGAGGCATTTCAAGATACGGGCCGAATAGCCCGGGTTTTGACTGTCATCAGAGCAGTTTGAAGAATGGGTGCGCCGCTATGAAGAAGCAGACGTTTACCAAATGGAGGAAGAGGAGGAGATTCCGTGGGAGTGCTGTTTTTCCAGTGATTTGCCGCGCGCTGTCTATACGGCTGAACAGAGGGCATCCTGTCCGATCGTTAAGCTGCCGCTGCTCCGGGAGGTCCCGCTGGTCCCTTTCATAAAAACGAGTTTAAAGGTTCCTTATCCAATTTGGAATATGGCAGGCCGCCTTGCCTGGCTCGGCTCATGTTCTTCGCAGCCGGAAACAAGAAAACAAACAATCGAACGCGCGAAGAAGGCCGTTGCATTCATTGAAAAAGAAGGAAAAAGCAGTTTGGTTGTTACCCATGGATTTTTTCTCTATGTCCTGGCAAAAGAATTGGAAAAGAAAGGGTACACGGGTCCCCGAAAAAGGCGATTCCGAAATGGAGAACTCTCTGTCTATGAAAAAGGCGGAACTTCAGAAAACAGAGAATCCCGCCAAGCTATGAGTTGACCGGGAGATTCTGCAGTACGAGCATGCGGGAGAGACGGCAAATTGACGGCTATTTGGAACGGAACCGTTCCCTTAGTAATAAAAAAGAAAACGGGAATCACTCAGCCGTTTCCTGTTTACGGATAAGCAATTCCCCTTCACCACTTACTTTTATTTCATGTTTTCGGAAAAAAGACTCTCTTGCGGCAGCCTCATCCGGAAAGAAGGAGGAGGCGCCGATCTTTTGATATAAACCGCTCTTTTTAAACAAATCTACTCCCCAATCCGGCAAACCTGAAACAAGGACGGTACTCCCGGCCTTCTTGATGTTATCAATGATAATCGAAAGCTTATCTTCCCCGGTCGCATCGATCATTGTGATATGCTGCATATCCAGAAGGATTACTCGCGGCATTCTTTGAATAGAAGCCATCAAGGAATGTTCAAAGCTTTGGGCCGTCCCAAAAAATAAGGGTCCGCGGATGGTGAACCGCTTGATTTGGAAGTGGGCGGTTAAATCCAAGGTTTCCTGGCGCTGTACGTCCCGATCCACAATTTGCAGCTGCTCGCTTTTCTTTTTTACAAAAGAAAGGATAGCCAGCAAAAGCCCGACTTGAACAGCAACGGTTAAGTTGACAAAGACAGTCAGCAAAAAAGTGACTGACAAAACGATTGAGTCGCCCGTTCTCAATTGCAGGATTTGCTTGAATGATTGTAATCCGCTCATATTCCAGGCAACTTGCATGAGCAGCGGTGCCATGGCTGCAAGCGGGATATAGGAAGCATAAGGTGCGAACAGCAGCAATGTCAATAACACGAAAACACTGTGGATCATACCCGACAATGGACTGACAGCTCCTGACTTAATATTGGTGGCTGTCCGTGCAATGGCACCTGTAGCCGGAATTCCTCCGAATAGTGGCGCAGCAATATTTGCAACGCCTTGCCCAAAAAGTTCGCGGTTCGACCGATGGCGGTCGCCTGTCATCCCATCGGCAACAACGGCGGATAACAGGGATTCAATTGCTCCGAGTGCAGCAATGATGAGCGCTGGAGTAAAGAGCGTAACAATTTTTTCCCATGTGATGTTCGGGAATTGAAACTCTGGCAAGGATTGCGGAATACCTCCATACGCGGTACCTACGGTTTCAACCTGCTCCGGAAAGAGGAGTGTTGCGCATATCGTGGGGATCACCAATCCGACGAGCAATACAGGTACACGCGGAAAGAATCTTGGAACCAGCAGTATGACAAGAAGCCCCATGGCTGCAGTCAAAACACTATACCCGTTAAAATCCCCAAGGCCGCTGACAAATTCAATCATGTTTTGATGGAAATATTCATGACTGTCGAGCTGCAGTCCAAAGAAGTTTCCCAGCTGGCCTGAAAAAATGATCACAGCAATCCCGGTTGTAAACCCGATTGTTACTGATCTCGGGATAAAATGAACCAGGTTCCCAAGTTTGAAAAAACTCATGAGGACGAGCAGGACCCCGGCCATCAAGCCGGCAATCAGCAGATCCTCATAGCCATACTGAAGGACGATGGCAAGTAAAATCGGAATGAACGCTCCAGTAGGACCTGCAATTTGAAAGCGTGAGCCGCCGAGCAAAGATACAATGAACCCGGCAATAATCGTCGTATATATACCATATTCCGGCTTGACGCCGGATGCCATGGCAAAAGCCATTCCAAGAGGAATGGCTACAATACCGACAGTAATTCCGGAAATGAAATCTTTGCGGAGGCTTGCGGGCTGGTAACCTCGGAACCGATCGTCAGCAAACAATCCACAACACCTCAATAGCAATCTTTTCTATAAATTTAATAGAAAATGAATGTAATTTGTATAACTCATTCCATTATACATTGAAAACACAGGAAAATCAATAAGATTATTTAATAAACATACAAAATAATGTATAAATGAGAAAGGAAGCGATAGACAACTCCGCTTCCTGGATTTTTCATTGATTCTTTTTTCTTTTTTTGTTATGAAGTTTTTGTGCAGTGGTTAATGGTTCATTTTCTTCGATCTTTGCCCCAAAGTTCTGCTTCTTTTCGGGATTCATGCCTTCAATATTGCTAGATGTTCGTTTGTCCATCATGCATCACCTCCAAAAGGTATTTTTTCCCAAAAGGGCAGGAATTATTCCAGCCGCTGAAACCGGATTGTTACAAACCAGAATTAACAATATAGCCTAACGAAAATGTAGAGATGGTTGTTGGAAGAATAATCACGGATCCAATAGCTGAACCTAATTTTTTTTATAAAATTTTATGTGGTCTGAAAATGTGAAAAATCGGGAGTTTATCAGGTTTAGAAGCCCTTTTTCCTATACCTTTTGATCTAATAGTGAGAAAAAATTTACTTGTAAGCGTTGACAAGGATCGACATTCGAATTATGATGTTTACAAGTAATACCGGTCCTACCAGTTGGACATGTTGGAAGCGCATTCTTTTAAACAAGCAAATGAGGTTGATAGAGAGGGGCGTTTTATGAGTTTTCTAGTTTACATACCGCAGGATATAGAAAAAGAGGGGAAGGAATTCCTAAAAGAAAAAGGATATGATTATATCATCGGATCTGATCTCTCTCAGGAAACTTTAATAAGGGAGGTCAAGGATTGTGACGCCATTCTTACAAGGTCCAATGCGATGATTACGGAGCATGTGATCAATGCAGGCAAGAAACTCAAAGTAATTGCAAAGTATGGAGTCGGCCTCGACAATATTGATATTGAAGCGGCGACAAAAAGGGGCATTTATGTCACCAATACACCGGAGGCTAATGCGAATGTTGTGGCCGAACATGTGATGGCACTGATGCTGGCACTTTCCAAAAACTTACTCCCCATGGACAAAGAACTTAGGAAAGGAAACTTCGCTTACCGGACTGAACGCTTCAGCGTTGATCTGGAGCATAAAACGCTCGGAATTGTCGGACTTGGGAGAATTGGACGTCTTGTGGCAAAAAAAGCACGGTATGGTTTTGATATGAAAGTTATCGGCTATGATCCTTACATGACGGCGACCATACCGGAAATAGAAAAAACTGAAGACCTAAACGGGTTATTACAAAACTCTGACTTTATCAGTCTTCATCTTCCGCTCACAAAAGATACTAAAGGCGTGATCGGCAGTGAGCAGTTTAAATGGATGAAACCTTCCGCCTATCTGATCAATGCGGCGAGAGGCGGTGTCGTCAATGAAAACGATTTAGCCAAAGCTCTGAGAGAAGGTGTAATTGCCGGAGCGGGGATTGACGTCTTTGAGCAGGAACCGCCCAATCCGGACAACCCGCTGTTTTCTTTGGACAACGCCATCTTAACACCGCATAGCGCAGCCCTTTCAACAGAGGGAGCAGCCCGAATGTCTCTGCATGCAGCGATGCAAGTGGATGAGGCTCTCAAAGGAGAAATACCGAGGTGGGCTGTAAATGAGGTAACAAGCAAAACAAAATAATGAAGAACAGGAGTAGAAATCTTCCATCTTTACTCTCATTCGACCTTATTGGTCTTACCGGTCATACCAATTTTTGTTTTTGCTTTAGCCATAAAGGAGAAACAAATGGATAATTTATTATACAGTGACATTGTAAGAGAGCTTGAGAAAAAAATTATGACTCATGAATTTCAGGAAAACCACAAACTGCCATCAGAAAGAGAACTGGCTGCCCATTACCGCGTTAGCCGGAATGTAGTCAGGGAAGCCCTGACTGAATTAAGAGTCAAGGGGCTGGTGGAAATCAAGCCGGGAAAAGGGGTTTATGTCACCAAGCCCAATGAAGATATTGTCACCGAGTCATTGCAAAGAGTACTTCATACAAATGGGGTTACCCTTGAAAATATATTGGATGTCCGTGAGCAGCTGGAGATTTTAATTATTGAAACAGCTGTTGAAAACGCCCGGCCGAAGGGCGTGGAGGAACTGAGAAAGATTTTCTTGGAAATGGATAGAAGCAAGCGCAACATCCAGAAGTTTATTGAATGCGATGCTGAGTTTCATTTGAAACTGGCACAATCCACCGAAAATAAAGCCTTGTATGTACTGATCCATTCTTTTTTTGATCTGACAGAAAGAGAGCTTTTTAATATTACAACCTATACACCATCCAGCGTCCATGAAGCTCAGGAGCATCATGCACAGCTGCTGGAGGCAGTTGAAACAAGAGACAAGAAACTGGCGGTCAGTACCATTAAAAAGCATATGGGTTTGTTGAGAGATGAAATAAAGATGTTAAAAGAACAAGGATTATTAAATGAGGAGTGATTCGATGTTTATCAATGGTGAATGGAGAAAAACAGATCAAACGCTTGATGTAGTGAATCCGGCTACAGGCAAAACAGAGTATCAAATATATTCCGGAAATGAAAGCGATGTCGCAGAAGCGATCAAAGCTGCAAAGGATGCATTCCCGGCATGGTCAGAAAAAGCAGCCATTGAAAGAGCTGACCTGCTGTTTGATATCTATCACAGCATGCTGGAAAAGAAAGAACAACTCGCAGAAGTGATTACAAAGGAAATGGGAAAGCCGATCAGGGATGCCCGCGGTGAAGTCCAGTCTGCCATCGATTATTTCAGATGGTATGCAGAAGAAGCGCGCAGAGTATACGGGGAAACTATTCCTGCAAGCGCACCTGATAAGCGGATCATGGTCATCAAGCAGCCCATCGGTGTTGTCGGTGCAATCACGCCATGGAATTTCCCGCTTTCCATGATTGCCAGAAAAGTAGCTCCTGCTTTTGCTGCCGGCTGTACACTCGTTCTGAAACCGTCAAGCAAAGCACCGCAATCTGCGTTTGAAATGGCTAAAATTTTTGAACAAGTCGGCATTCCAAAAGGCGTGTTCAACCTTGTTATGGCTCCTTCATCTGTAGTGACTGAAGAACTGATGAACAGCAGAGATGTAAAGAAAATCACTTTCACTGGTTCTACGAGAGTCGGAAAGATGCTGATGGAAAAGGCAGCAAAAACAGTCAAGCGCATCTCCATGGAGCTAGGAGGTCATGCTCCGTTCATCGTATTTGAAGATGCAGATCTGGACCAGGCAGCACAGGACCTGCTGGCAACGAAATTCAGATGTTCAGGCCAAATGTGTACATCTACAAACCGTATTTTTGTAGCAGAGAGCGTTGCTGAAGCGTTTACTGAAAAAGTGGCCAATATCGTAAAAGACCTGAAGGTAGGGAATGGCTTGGATGATGAGACATCCGTAGGGCCTGTCATCGATAGCAATGCAGTGGAAAAAATCAAATCCCAAATTGATGATGCTGTGAACAAAGGTGCCAGCGTAATTGCCAATGAATTTGAATTAGCTGCAGACCTGGAAAAAGGAAACTTTGTCAATCCAACTATATTGACGAACGTGACACAGGAGATGGACATCTTTACCGAAGAAACCTTCGGTCCGGTAGCACCGATCATTACCTTCTCTTCAGAAGACGAATTGCTTAAAGTTGTTAACCATGAAGAATACGGATTGGCAGCTTACTTATATTCTAATGATATGTCCCGTGTCATCCGGATTTCTGAAAAACTGGAATATGGAATGGTCGGAGTCAACGATCCTCTTCCGTTCGTTGTTCAAAGCCCGTTTGGCGGTGTGAAAGAGAGCGGGATGGGCAAAGAAGGCGGCCATCATGGCATCGAAGGATATTTAGAGGAAAAATTGGTGGCTATTAAGTATAAGAGGTGAATCAATTGCGTTGGGATGTCAATGAGATTGCAATAGAAATGGAAAGACTGACCGTAGAGCTGGTCAATGTCAAGAGTGTAAACGGTACAGCGGGTGAAGTTGAGATAGCGGATAAAATTGAAAATATATTAAGAAGTTATCCTTATTTTGAGGAACACCCTCAGCAGGTATGGACAAAAACAGTAGACGACGATCCCCTGCAGAGAAAAAGTGTGCTTGCCCTTTTAAAAAGTGAGGAACCGTCCGATAAAACCATTCTCTTGCATGCACACACCGACACAGTGACCATTGATGATTTTGGGAGCCTGAAAGAATACGCTGCACATCCCTATGAGCTGATGGAGAGACTGAAAGAAACTGATCTGCTGCCAGAGGTTAGGGCGGACCTGGAATCAGGTGACTGGCTCTTTGGGCGCGGCTCGGTTGACATGAAAAGCGGAGCAGCTGCACATTTACTCGTACTAAAGTATTTATCTGAGAACAGACACGTATTTACAGGGAATATTTTATTCATGACGAACCCGATCGAAGAAACAACACACGGGGGAATCATCGATGTCCTTCCGGAGTTGGAAAGGCTGCAGTCAGAAGAGCAGATCGACTTTGAATGTGCGATTAATACGGACTTCGTGGGTCCTTTATACAAGGGAGATTTGACCAGGTATATCTATTTGGGATCTGTTGGAAAGTTGCTGCCGTCTTTTTATATCCGAGGCAAAGAAACACATGTGGGACAGGCGTATGAAGGATTGGATCCTAATTTAATAGCTTCCGAGATTACAAGAAGAATAGATTTAAATGCCGACTTGGCGGATGAGGCAGAAGGTGAAGTGACTCAGCCGCCGGTTACCCTGAAGCAAAAAGATTTGAAGCCAACCTATAACGTCCAGACACCTATTTCAAGTTTCGTGTATTTTAACTATTATGTGCATCAAATTACGCCTGATAAAATTTTGGATCAGCTGCAGGGTATAGCCAGAGAAGCCTTTGATGATGTGATTGAAACGTTGAATACCCAGTACAATAGACACTGTGAGAGGTCTGGAATGCAGTATAAGCAGCTGTCATGGAAGACAAGAGTGGTCACGTATGAAGAGCTGTATAACAAAGTTTTCGATCTTCATGGTGAAAAAGTAAATGAGCGTTTGAACAGGATCTTGGACCAACATGCAAAAGAGTTGGATCCTAGAGAAGTAGGACGTCTCATGGTGGAAGAGCTGCTGTTGCTCGACAACGACCAGTCACCGGTCATCGTGTTGTTTTTCGCCACCCCGTACGTTCCAAGAAACTTTGTTAAAGGAAAGTCGAAGAAAGAACAAGATTTGCTGGAAAAATTGAATGCGCTCATCCAGGAAACTGAAGCCGAGACGGGAGATACATTTGCAGTCCATAAATTCTTCCCATCGTTAACTGACAGCAGCTATTTATGTCTGGATGATACGGATGAAGAGGTCAAAGTGCTAAAGAGCAATTTTCCGGGAATGGACACCTTATACCCTGTACCGATTGAAAAAATTAGGAAGCTCAACATACCGGCCATGAACTTTGGCACATGGGGCAAGGATGCCCATAAAAAGACAGAGCGTGTCTATAAGCCTTATACATTCGGTGTACTGCCTTCCTTATTAAAGAATTATTGTTTAAAAGTATTAAATAAATAATCTGTGGGAGAAAAGGGGGTATTCCTATGCTATTGATCACCGTCTATGATATGCCTGATGAGCATGTAGAACGAATTAAAGAGATAGTGGACATGCCGGTCCTCGTGGATCCAAATTTGGAAAACTTAATCGCTCCATTAGATCAAGTCGAGATCTTAATCACTTACGGTTTAGAGAATATAAATGCAGATTTACTTGATCGCATGCCGGCTCTGAGATGGATTCAAGTGTTTCAGACTGGTGTGGAACATATCGCTTTGGATGCGGTAAGCGAACGGGGAATTATGCTGACCAATGTAAGAGGGATTTACAATTCTCCCATGTCAGAATATGTCATGAGCATTGTGCTGTACGTGACACGTGATATTGAGCGCTTTATCCGCAACCAAAAGCTCCGAAAATTTGACAGAACTAAACTGGTGGATGAAGTAAAAGGCAAGACAATGGGGATATTTGGGACTGGTACGATTGGTCAGGAAGTGGCGAATAAAGCAAAAGCTTTCGATATGAAGGTGTTGGGATTTAACACATCCGGCCGTCCAGTGGAGCCATTTGATGAAGTGTATACATGGAATAGCAAAGACGAGATGCTCAGACAATGCGACTTTGTCGTATTGCTTCTTCCGGAAACGGAACAAACACGCAATTTCATCAGTAAAAAAGAATTGAAATTGATGAAAGAAGATGCGTATCTGATCAATATTGGACGGGGGCCTCTAATTGATGACAATGCTCTGATCCAAAGCGTCGTGAATGGAGACATAAAAGGAGCAGCCCTTGACGTCTTTGATGAGGAGCCCCTACCAGAGGACAGTCCATTGTGGGATGTAGAAAATATCCTTATTACCCCACATTTATCAGGCAAGTCTGTTCGGTTCTTTGAGCGAAGTATCAATATTTTCGAAGAGAACTATCCCGCTTATAAGAATGGAAAGGAATTAACATTTCTCATCGACCCTGTTCGAGGATATTAATAAACATACATTTAATTAAAACCATTTAATTGGAGGGAAAGAAACATGACAATTTTCAAGAAGAAACCATTTATGCTCGTTCTTACAATACTCCTATCGATGACGATGGTGCTTGCAGCATGCGGCGGTGGTTCAGAAGAGGCTGGCGGTGACAGCGGAGACAGTGGTTCTGATGATACGTATACAATCCGGGTAGCCTATTCTGTACCTGAAGACCATGCATCTCACATTGCTGGCTTGGCATTTAAAGAAGATATTGAGGAAAAGTCTGATGGAAGAATTCAAATTGAGCTGTATCCAAACGGCCAGTTGTATGCATCTGACAGAGAAGCGGTTGAGGCGGTTCAATTAAATAACATTGAAATGACAGTTGTTGCAACACCGACAATGGCAACTTTTACACCTGAGTTTTCAATTTTTGATTTACCTTTCTTGTTTGATTCCAGAGAAGCTGCTTATAAAGCGATGGATGGCGATTTGGGTGATGCTTTAAACGAAAAAGTAAGTGAAATTGGATTAGTAAGCTTGGGATATGGTGAGAACGGATTCAGACATCTTTTGAATAGCAAGCGTCCGATTGAAAAGCCGGAGGATATGCAAGGACTTAAAATGAGGGTTATGGAAAACAAAGTTTACGAAGATATGTTTAATACGTTGGGGGCAAATTCATCTCCGCTTGCTTTTGGTGAATTATATTCAGCTCTCCAGCAAGGGGTATACGACGGAATGGATAACCCGATATCACTTGTCTCTTCTATGAAGTTTTATGAAGTACAAGAATATATGACATTGAGCAGCCATACATTTGCTCCAATCATTTCAGTGATGAATAAAGATTTCTATGACAGCTTGCCGGAAGACCTGCAAGAGATTCTGCAGGAATCCATGACAAATGTGTACAACCAAACACAGCGCGAAACAACTCAACAGCAGGATGAAGAGAAATTGGCAGAGTTGGAACAAGAATTGGAGATCAATGAATTGACAGCTGAGCAGAAAGAGGCTTTTGCTGAGGCGTTGCAGCCAATTTATGATAAGTACTCCGGAGACATTGGAGAAGACCTCATCGACATGGCAAGAGCAGCGAACGAATAAGCATCGTATTGTTTTCTCAAAAGAAGAGGGAGTTTGATCAATGAAACTCAAACAGATACTAAATGAGAAGCTTGAAGAATGGATATTGGTGGCAAGCACGATCCTATTGGTCGTTTTAGTGGTTGGACAAGTGTTTGCCAGGTTTGTAATGAACTTTTCATTTGGCTGGAGCGAGGAATTGGCACGCTATCTATTAATATGGATAGCGTGGATCGCTGCCAGTTATGCCGTAACCAAAAATGCCCATATACGGGTTGAAATTCTTAAAGACCGCTTCTCCAAGCGTATTAAACAAATCTTAGAGCTGATCGTTTTAATTATATGGTTCGGGTTTGCTGCGTTTTTGGCGATTGAAGGAACAAACTTTGTTCTACAGGTTCAAGCTACAAACCAGGTAAGTCCTTCTCTTGGGGCTGAAATGTGGATTGTGTATTTGGCAGTCCCTGTTGGCGGTGTATTAATGGGTATCCGTTTAATTCAGCAGGCGATCCTGATTTTTAAAGACCCGGAACAATTAGAAAGCACATCACCACACGATTTAAACCAATAATCCTTACGGGTTATGACAAGTGAGGAGGATCCCCTTGACGATAGCGGTTTTATTTGGAACTTTGTTTCTTTTAATCTTTTTAAGTGTACCGATTGGTATTTCAATCGGTGTGTCGACTCTCGTTACCATTTTGTTTGCTGCGGATAATGTCAGCCTTGGTACGATAGCACAGAAATCATTTACATCCTTGGATTCGTTTCCACTGATGGCCATCCCGTTTTTTACTCTCGCTGGGGTTCTTATGGGGAAAGGCGGAGTCTCTAGAAGACTTTTGGACTTTGCCGGCTCCCTTGTGGGATTTATGACAGGCGGTTTGGCAATGGTGACGGTTCTTGCCTGTATGTTTTTTGCGGCGATCTCAGGATCCGGTCCGGCCACAGTTGCGGCTATCGGTTCATTTATGATTCCTGCCATGCGGGCAAAACAATACGGCGACGGTTTTTCACCAGCATTAACAGCTACAGCGGGCTCCATAGGTGTTGTGATTCCGCCTAGTATTCCGTTTGTACTCTTAGGAGTTACCGGAAGCCTTTCGATCAGCGATCTGTTTATGGCCGGTGTGTTTCCAGGTGTCTTAATCGGTATTCTTCTCATGGTGGTTTCTTTTATCATTATTACACTGAAAAAAGTAGATAATGAAAAAGAAAAAATGCAATTGAAAAGGGTATGGGAAACTTTTTACAAGGCTATTTGGGCAATGCTGACTCCAATTATTGTTCTTGGCGGAATTTATGCGGGCATCTTTACTCCGACCGAAGCAGCTGCTGTCGCTATTGTCTATGGACTCTTTGTAGGGGTATTCATTTACCGGGAACTAAAATGGAAAGATATATATGACAGTATTATAGAAACCGTTAAAATTACCGGTGCCACTTTATATATGGTCGGTTTGTCCATCGCCTTTGCCTATTTGCTGACAATCGAGCGGATTCCATCCAAGATTGCCGAAGGGATCATGGGAGCTTCTGACAATCCGATTGTGATTCTGCTATTAATCAATCTCTTTTTACTAGTAGTTGGTGCTTTTATTGATACGGTCGCAGCCATTGTCATTTTGACACCTATCTTATTGCCTGTTGCAGTACAAATTGGCGTAGACCCAATTCATTTTGGTGTGATTATGGTCGTCAACTTGGCCATTGGCTTTATCACTCCTCCGGTCGGGGTCAACTTGTTTGTTGCGTCTGCGGTGGGGAAAGTGCCGTTTGACCAGGTGGCAAAAGGAATTGTACCGCTTTTTATCACGATGCTCGTTGCATTGGCGATCATCACATATGTACCACAATTGTCCTTGTGGCTCCCTAACCTGATGAAATAGAGATAGAAGGAGTGTACCGAACATTGAACCCGGATCTGATTATGCATCATGGGACAGTTGTTACAATGGACCGGAATTTTCGCCTTGCGGAAGCAGTGGCCGTAAAAGACGGAAAAATTATGGCAACCGGTACCAATGATGAGATATTACACTACAGCACCCCTCAAACAAAGGTGATCGACTTGGAGGGGAGAACGGTAACGCCAGGCTTCATCGATGCTCACCAGCATATGATTAATTTCGGCTTTAACTTGGCAAACGTTAATTGCAGAAAAAATTCTATTGAGGAAGTCGTTTCAGCTATTAAGGAAAGAGCCAAAGCAAGCAGCCCGGATGAATGGATTATTGGCTGGGGCTATGATGAAGCCGGCTTTAAAGAAATGAGAAATCTCCATAAAAGCGATTTTGAGGGAATACCAAACCCTATTTATATTATGAGATATTGCCATCATGCTGCGGCGGTCAATGATAGGGCACTGGAGCTGGCCGGTATAACGAATGATACCACAGTGAATAACGGAATGATTGAAAAAGATGATTCTGGAGAAGTAACAGGTGTACTTGTTGAACAAGGCAAGACCCTAGTTGAAAATGTGATGCCTCCTTATACAAGAGATCAGATGAAGCATGCTGTAAAGCTGGCTAACGACCAATATGTAAAGGAAGGCATTACAAGTGTCCACGAAGCAGGACTGGGCTTTTTCTCAGATGCTTTTAAGGAATTTGATGTTCTGGCGGAAATGAAAGAAGAAGGAACATTAAATGTTCGAATGTACGTCATGGTTATGCAAGATGTTTTCGAAGAGTTTCTGGAATCGTATTCTTCCTATGAATGGGACCATCGTTTAAAAATGGGATCGATGAAATTCTTTGGCGATGGTACACTCAGCGGAAAAACAGCCGCTGTGTCCCAAGACTTTAAGCATTCACCCGGAGAAAAAGGGATGCTTCTCTACACCTTTGACGAACTGTTCGAAAGGGCAAAGATTGCCCACAGCCAGAACAAACAAATCGCAGTTCATGCAATTGGGGACCGTACGATTCAACAGGTGCTCGATGTGTACGAGAAATTGTATGAGGATGACCCCAAGCCCAATCTTCGCCATCGAATCGAACATTCGACTGTTACGGATAAGGCAATCTTGGCCCGTATGAAAAAATTAGGAGCCATCCCGGTTCCTCAGCCGTCCCTTGTATATTTTGCCGGAGACGTATACATGGAAAACTTAAATGAACCGGCGGTAGACAATGTTTTTGCCAATAAAAATTTTATCCATGCCGGTTTAAAACCTGCGGGAAGCTCAGATTGCCCGATTATTCCAAGCTCTCCCCTGTTGGGAATGGCTGTAGCCATGGACAGGACGACCGTAAAACATCATGTGTTTATTCCTGATCAAAGAATCAGTCTCCGCGAAGCCTTGAGTATGTATACGGTGAATGCTGCATATGCCTCCTTTGAGGAAGACCTGAAAGGTTCACTGGAAAAAGGCAAGCTGGCGGATATGGTTGTTCTTCCGGAAGGCTTTCTCGGTTTTTCAGCGGATGAAATTAAAAAAACTGAGGTCGAAATGACGATTATCGGGGGAGAAATTGTCTACAGTAAATGAAATGAACAAACCGGAGGATTAGAGCCCATATGAAAAATTTATCAGGCGGACATATTGTTGTAGAAGTTTTAGAGAAAGAAGGGGTTGAAAAGGCCTTTTGCGTTCCAGGGGAAAGTTACCTTGGGGTTATTGACGGCCTATACGAACATCCTTCCATCGAACTGATTTCAACTCGCCATGAAGGCGGCGCTTCTTTTATGGCGGAAGCCTATGCCAAAGCTTCCGGAAAAGTAGGCGTATGTATGGCTACACGGGGGCCGGGTGCGACCAATCTATCCATCGGGCTCCATACAGCTATGCAGGATTCGACGCCGCTTGTTGCCTTAATTGGACAAGTGGAAAGACCGTTTAAAGAGAGAGAAGCTTTTCAGGAAGTGGATTTTGCGGCATATTTCAGCCACCTGTGCAAATGGGCGGTGGAAATCGACTCTGCGGAAAGAATTCCCGAGCTTCTTCATCGCGCTTTCTACGTTGCCCGTTCAGGCAGGCCGGGACCCGTGGTGGTTTCGCTGCCGCACGACATGCTGGAAGATGTTATTGACTATAAGGAAGGCACGATTGTAGAAGCTGAAGTGCCCGAAGCAAGCGACGCAACTGTACAAAAAGTATTGGACCAACTCAGCCAGGCGAAACAGCCGATCATCATTGCGGGCGGAGGTGTGATTGCTTCCGGGGCGCAGAACGAACTGGCCGCATTGGCTGAAAAGCTTCAGGTTCCTGTTGCTTCAGCCTTCAGGCGATTCAATGTCTTGGCCAACGATCATCCCCATTATGCAGGCTGGCTGGGATTTGGCTTGGATCCAAGTTTGGTCCGCTATATACAGAATGCAGATCTTGTGTTGTCTGTCGGTACTCGTTTCTCTCAAATAACAACACAGGACTATACGTTATTGAATGAGGAGTCCAAACTGATTCAAGTGGATATATCGCCGGATTCGATAGGAAAAGCTTACTCGGCGGATATGGGGATTGTGTCTGATGCAAAGAAATTTTTGCAGAAGTGTCTGGAGACTGCGGAACCTGTAAAAGATGCAAAACGTGAACAATTGGTACAGGAACGTCATGAAGCGTATCTGGCCTTTTCCACACCGCCAGCTCCATCGGAGTCTGGAAATTTTGCAGAGATGAATGCGGTGATGGCCGATGTGATGTCTGAAGTTCCCGACAATAGTATTTTAACCAGTGACGCCGGGAACTTTTATGGATGGCTTGCCAGATATTTCCGATTCTCGGATGAAAAGCAATACATTGGACCGACCTCAGGGGCAATGGGCTATGGTTTGCCGGCTGCCATCGGCGCAAAGGCGGCGTGCCCGGACAAAACCGTTATTTCATTCTCGGGTGACGGCGGATTTATGATGACGCTGGTTGAATTGGAAACAGCCGTCAGGGGAAACCTTCCAGTGGTGGCCATCGTAGTCAACAACAATATGTATGGAACGATCCGTGCCCACCAGGAAAACCATTTTCCGGGCCGTGTCATGGCAACACCTCTCACAAACCCTTCCTTTGCAGAAGTGGCTAAGCAATTTGGCTGTGAAGGGGAGACGGTCCAAGCAAATGAAGAGTTTCTTCCTGTTTTCAGGCGTGCTCTTCAAAGCGATAAACCGTTTGTCATCGAGGTTCAGACAGACCCAAACATCATGTCAGCTGCGCAGGCTGCAAAATAAATCTGATAGGTTAACGGACACATCCAAGATTGCTTTGATAGGGCATATCATCGTGAAAATACAAATATTGCGGTGATATGCTTTTTGATATATTTCATAATCCCAATCAGCTGATGCAGGGTAAAAGAGGATACTAACCCGATAGAAATATGGTGGAAACCTTCCCGGTCAAGAGAGGAACCTGCTAAATCGGTAATCACGGTGTAAACCCTCCCGATCAAGAGAGGGATCCAGTTACTCGGTAGGATTAAGGTGTAAATCTTACAGAGCAAATAAGAAATCTGCCGCTCGATAGGGATTAGGACAGAACCCCTCCCGATCAAGAGAGAAGTTCCGCTTAATCGGCGGGAGTAGTGTGAGAAATTCCGATAGCAGAAGCAAGCTCCTCGAAATTGTAGATGGGATATCCGGTTGCAGGGCAGCGTGTCTCGTGACAGGTACTGTGTATACGGATTTTTACTGGAAATCTATTCTTGACAACACCTCATTGACATTCATAGAATGAAACATTATAATATTACGAAAATATTACAAACTATATATTATTTCTATAATTATTGGAGGATCTATATAAATGATAAACCCCCGCTTACATAATGTTCATATCTCGGGAATCCGCGTGATTGCCGGCTTGGCTGAAAAGGACCCCGATGTCATTAACCTCACGATGGGGCAGCCGGATTTTCCTACTCCCGAGTACATTAAGGAGGCCGGCGTGAAGGCCATACAAAATAACATGACCGCCTACACCAATACCGCGGGAATGATTGAATTAAGAGAAGCAGCCAGCCGATACATGAACCGTAAATATGGGTTTTCCTATCGGGCGGAAGATGAAATTTTAATTACGTCAGGTGCCAGCCAGGGGATTGACTTGGCATTAAGGACTATTCTGGAAGAGGGTTCTGAAGTAATTATTCCGGCTCCATTTTTTCCAAGTTATGAGCCTGGGACCACTTTATCCGGTGCTGTTCCTGTGTATATTGATACCGCTCCAAACGGCTTTAAAGTGAATGCTGACATGATCAAAGAGAAGCTGACGGATAAAACGCGCTGCGTCATTCTTTCTTACCCGTCCAATCCGACAGGGCGCACTTTGAGCGAACAGGAAATTTATGATATTGCCGATCTGTTAAAAGATAAAAATGTTTACGTGTTATCGGATGAAATTTACAGTGAATTGCTTTATGACAAACAGCATTTTTCAATCGGTTCCATACCTGAGATGAAGGAGAAATCAATTATTCTGAACGGTCTTTCCAAGTCCCACGCGATGACGGGTTGGAGACTGGGGATGGCTATGGCGCCGGCAAAGATTATTTCAGAAATGACCAAGCTTCAGCTTTACAGCACGACATGTGCCAGTTCCATCAGCCAATATGCAGCACTGGAAGCTTTAACGAAAGAAACCGGAGATCTGGACAGTATGCAGTCAGAATATAAGAAAAGAAGGGACTATATGTATGACAGGTTAATCAAGATGGGCTTGAAGGTAAGTAAGCCTGAAGGCGCTTTTTATATCTTCCCTTCTATTAAGGAATTTGGCTATCAATCTATGGATTTCGCATTAAAGCTGCTGGAAGAAGAAAAAGTGGCTGTCGTGCCCGGCGATGCATTCTCCCGCTATGGAGAAGGGTATATACGGATTTCCTACGCAAGCTCCATGGAGAAACTATCGGAAGGCGCAGACCGGCTGGAGAGATTTGTAAAACGTACGGTCACAGTTTAATAACGGACTGTCCTCATTCTACAGCACTTTTCTCCTTCCCTGAGTATGAAGGATAGTGCTGAATAGCAAAAGATGTAAGCGCTTATAAAAAGGAGGTGGTGAAGACGAGGATATATGCTGTTTCTATAAACAATTAACATATGAAAGGAGAATGGAAATGAAAAAGATATGGATGATGATATTGGGAGTGAGTCTGCTCTTCATGCTGGCAGCCTGTGGAGGATCAAGCGAAGAGGCATCGGAGACAAGCGGAGAGGAAACAAGCAGCAAAGAACCGACGGTAGAAACAATTGAAGAAGGAAAGTTTACTTTTGGATTCAGCGGCTTATACAAACCGTTTAATTTCGAAGATATCGATGGAAATCTTACAGGGTTTGAAGTGGAATTGGGAGAAGCCATCGCCAAAGAAATGGGATTGGAGCCGAATCCGGTAGCGACTCAGGACTTTGGTGCTTTGATTGAAGAAGTGAACAGCGGGCGCCTGGATGCCATTATGGGGAGCATGACGATCACGGAAGAGCGGTCAGAAGCCATTGACTTCTCCGATCCATATTACCGTGGCGGCGGTGTCGTGTACGTTCATAAAGACAATAATGACATCAAGTCAACTGACGATTTGGAAGGAAAAACAATTGGAGTAATTGCCTCAAGTACTCATGAGCAATCCGCCCTGGAATTTATTACGGAGGACACCCTGGCTACATACAGCAGTGACGTTGTTGCCTTGCAGGATTTAGCTGCCGGGACAGGCCGGCTTGATGCAGCCATCGTTGATAAATTTGTGGGACATATGCAAATTGAAGAAGAAGATATGCCTATTAAACCGATCAGCGAAAGGTTAAATGACGAAGAAATCGGAGCCGGATTTAAGAAAGGCAATGAGGAACTGGTGAAGGAATTTAACCGTGCTTTGCAAGCAGTTATCGACAATGGGACATATGACGAAATCAGTAATAAATGGTTCGGGGAAAACATTTTAGAATAATCTATTACATCGAAGGGCTCGGGTGTGCAAGAAAGCAGCGCACACCCGTTTTCATAAAAGGGGGGACTGGTGTTGAGTTTTTGGGACTTGCTTATTCAAACGATTCCCGGTTATATGGATGCGGTTTGGGCTACGGTTAAAATTACACTGCTTGGTTTAATCATTGGATTGGTTATCGGACTGTTCTTTGCTTTTTTAAAAGTTTCTAAAATCAAAGTATTGGAGATTATCGCTGATATATACATATATATTATTCGCGGAACTCCGCTCATTGTACAAATCTTTATTTTATACTTTGGGCTCGTAGAGTTTGTGGACCTAGGCCGGCTGTGGGCTGGGGGGATTGCCCTTGGAGTCCATAATGGGGCCTATATTGCGGAAATATTCAGGGGATCCATCCAATCCATTGATAAAGGGCAAACGGAGGCTGCAAGAAGCTTGGGAATGCCAACGAATCTGGCTATGCGGCGCATTATATTGCCGCAGGCGCTCAGAAGAGCTCTGCCGCCGCTCGGCAACCAGTTCATTATTGCTTTAAAAGATTCTTCTCTCGTGGCATTTATCGGATTCCAAGACTTGTTTAACCGCGCTCAGCGGCTTACCTCATCAACGGGTCTGGCCATGGAAAACTATATTATTGTAGGAATCTATTATTTGATATTAGTTCTCATTTTAACCTTCCTTGTCAACCGGCTGGAACACAGAATGTCCAAGAGTGAAAGGGGAATGGCAGCATGAGTGAGAAAGACGTCATTATCCGGGTGAACAATCTGCATAAGAGCTTCGGCTCTCTCAAAGTTCTGCAAGGCGTGGATCTGGAAGTAAAAAAGAGTGAAGTCGTTGTATTGATCGGTGCCAGCGGATCGGGAAAAAGCACATTTTTGCGCTGCTTGAATTTTCTGGAAATGAAAGACAGCGGAGAAATTTATATCGAAAACAATTTGATTGATGTAAAAAAGGATAATTTAAATAAAGTTCGGGAACAGGTTGGAATGGTTTTCCAGCACTTTAATCTGTTTCCTCATATGACCGTACTGGAAAATACGATCGAAGCCCCAGTTCATGTCAAAGGAATGGACAAAAATGAAGCAACTGACATTGCTGAGGAATATTTGGAAAAAGTCGGATTGCTGGACAGAGCCAATCAATATCCCGGGACTTTATCCGGAGGACAGAAGCAGCGGGTTGCCATTGCGCGGGCCCTGGCCATGAAGCCAAAAGTGATGCTCTTTGATGAACCCACGTCAGCGTTGGATCCAGAACTCGTAGGGGAAGTGCTGGGCGTAATGAAAAGCCTGGCAGAAGAAGGAATGACTATGGTTGTCGTTACCCATGAAATGGGATTTGCCCGAGAAGTTGCGGATAAGGTACTGTACCTGGATCAGGGGCGCATTGTGGAAGAAGGTACTCCGGAACAAATATTTGGAAATCCGAAGGAAGAACGTACTCAGGCATTTTTAAGTAAAGTACTGTAAATGGGTCATTTGTTATCAAAACGTTTGCTCCATCCCTATGGACAGGCGTTTTTTTGTATGTATGGGACTGGCAGCGCTTGTTCAGACGGTTTACACTAGGGATAGAAGCAAGTTGGGGGAGATACCTTTGATCAAAATTAAATTGGTTGTGCCTGCTGAAAACTATATCAAACATGCGCAGGACCGCTTTGAAGAATTTATTCGCCAGGAAGCCAAGGAATCCCCGGAGGAACATCTGGAATTTGAACTGGAGGAAGTGGTGATTCCAACAGATCAGATCAGGGAAACCACATTGGATGCGGACGTTATCATCTCAAGGGGGTTGGTGACAAAACTTCTAAAAGAGTACCATGAAGCGGTCCCCATAGTGGATATCCCTGTGCAGGGCATTGACTTGATTCGAAGTCTGGTTGAATCCAAAAAACGTTTCGGCAGGAAAAAAGTAGCAGTGATCGGAGCGGCGAATATGATCTACGGAGTGGAAAATTTGGAAGAGATCATTGATCTTCCGATTCAAAAATATATTTTAGACGACATTACGTCTTCTGACAAAACCGTTGACCAGGCAGTAAAAGATGGCTGTGAAATTATATTAAGCGGGCTCAATACGAATAAATATGCCAAACAAATCGGGATTCAGACGATGCTCATTGAAACAGGAAAGGAGTCCTTCCGTCAAGCCCTTGTCGAAGCAAAACGCCTGGCAGTGGTCAGTAGAAAAGAACAGGAAAAGGCGAGGCGTTACCAAACGATTCTGGATCATGCCTACGAAGGTGTCATTGCGGTGGATTTAAGAAAGAGAATTTCGGTGTTCAATTCTTCCGCACAACAAATTTTATCCATATCCAACGAGAATTTGATTGGCCGCCCGATTGATGAGATTTTAAAGAAGGGAAAATTCCTTGACCTGTTGTTGAGCGGCGATCCTTTTCAAGAAGAAATCGTGACCTATAACTCCATACAATTGTCTGTGAAAAAAGCCGGTATTTTTTTAAAAGGAAAACGAACCGGAGATATGGTGGCCTTTCAGGATGTTACCGGCATCCAGGAAATGGAAGGGAAAATACGGAAAAAAATTCATTCACGGGGACTTACGGCAAAGTATACCTTTGAAGATATTTTATATGAAAGCGATTTGATCGGGCAGACCGTGAAAACTGCAAAATTATATAGCGAAGCGGACTCCAACATTTTGATTGTCGGTGAAACCGGAACAGGAAAAGAGATGTTTGCCCAAAGTATTCATCAGTACAGTACCCGGAGGAATCAGCCTTTTGTTGCCATCAACTGTGCTGCACTCCCGGAAAGCCTTCTTGAAAGCGAGTTGTTCGGATATGCGGAAGGTGCATTTACAGGTGCTATGAAGGGAGGAAAGCAGGGATTTTTTGAGCTTGCCCACCGGGGAACGCTCTTTTTGGATGAGATTGGAGAAATATCTCCCAGCCTTCAAAGCCGTCTTCTCCGCGTATTGCAGGAAAAAGAAATTATGAGAATCGGCGATGATAAAGTAATTCCTGTTGATGTGAGGATTATCGCAGCAACCAACAGGGACCTGATGGAAATGGTGAAAAACAATGAATTCAGGGCGGATCTATTTTACCGCCTGAGTGTTCTGGACCTTCTTCTGCCTTCTCTCCGTGAACATCCCGAGGATATCCCCGTATTGGCCGAAGCCTTTATGAAACACAAAAGGCTGACGGAAAAAGCCAAAGAAAGATTAAAAAAAGAACCATGGGAGGGGAATGTCCGGCAACTGCAAAATTTTTGCGAACGCTTGACTGTTCTTTTTAAGGGGACTGTCATTGATGTCCATGACATTGAGAAACATCTGCCCATTCGATCTGCTGAACAAAGTGCCGAAATCACCTACATGTCCGAGAAAGAAAGAATATTGGCAGCTCTTGAACAGCATCATTTTCATAAAGGCAAAGCTGCTTCTTCATTAGGTATGAGCCGGACAACTTTTTGGAGAAAACTGAAAAAGTGGAACATCGATATTGACTGAAACTCTTTGCGGTGAAGTGAAACGTTGTGAAACATAATGTTAATTTTTGAAACAACAGTGTGAATGTTTCGCCGGGCTGTGGCAATATTTTTTATTGGCATGGTATTTGCATTATTAAAAGGGTGAATGATTCACTTGACTGATAGATGGAGTGACCGATATGCAAACAGAGAAAATTCTTCAATCCTTACAAACGATCTTTCCTAAAGAGAGGATCTTAACAGATTTAGCCAACCGATATTCGTATAGCTTTGATGCCTCCTTTGGGGAATATTTGCCCGATTTGGTCGTGCAGCCCGAGAATAAAGAACAAATCGCTGCTTTGATCAAATTGGCAAATGAATATAAAATTCCGGTATATCCGAGAGGGGCGGCCACTTCCTTGAGCGGCGGTTCGCTTGCTGTCAAAGGCGGCATCGTCCTGGATATGTCACAGTTTACCAAGAAACTGGTCATCGATCGGGAAAACTTATTGGCCATTGTGACACCGAGTGTGATTACGGGCGATATCCATCAGCAGGCCGAAGAAGCCGGACTTTTCTACCCGCCTGATCCGAGTAGTTCACATGTATCGACGATCGGCGGGAACTTGCTGGAAAACTCCAGTGGCCCCAAGGGATTGAAATATGGAACTACCAAAGAGTATGTCATTGGTCTCGAGGTAGTTACCCCCACTGGTGAAATCATCAGAACCGGCGGGAAAACGGTGAAAAATGTGACGGGTTATGATTTAACCCGGCTCATCGTTGGATCCGAAGGGACGCTTGGAATTGTGACAGAAGCGACTTTGAGGCTCATCCCCAAACCGCAGGCAAGAAAAACATTATTGGCGTCATTTCATAGACTGGTTGATTCAGGTCATGCGATTACGCAGATTCTGGCTGCAGGCATTTTGCCGAGTGCCATGGAATTAATGGACAATGCGTGTATCCGGGCAGTGGAAAATTACACCCCGAGCGGCTTGCCTGTCGAGGCAGAAGCGATCATCATCGTGGAAATCGACGGCCATGAAGCTGCCATTGAAGAAGAAATCAGCAGATGTGAAAAAATCTGTTTTGAACAAGGAGCAACAGAAGTCAAGGTTGCCAAGGACGAGGCATCAAGGGCAGGCATCTGGAAAGCGAGGAAAATGGTGTCTCCTGCGATTACACAGATGGGACCGACAAAAATATCTGAAGATGCCACTGTTCCGCGCAGCGAAATCCCGAAAATGATGGAAAAGCTGCATGCGATCCGGGATAAATACAATTTGAATCTCGTTGTATTCGGCCATGCCGGTGATGGGAATCTGCATCCGAACATTATTACCGATAAACGTAATGTGGAAGAGATGAAAAGGGTGGAGAACGCAGTCAGTGAAATTTTTGAGGCGGCCATTGAACTGGGCGGCACTTTATCCGGTGAACATGGAATCGGTACGCTCAAATCTCCGTATATGGAAATGGAGCTGGGCAAGGATGGTCTCATGATGATGCGAAAAATCAAGGATGCCTGGGATCCGAATGGAATTTTAAATCCGGGAAAAATTTTTCCTGAGCCCGGCCAGACAAAGGTGGCGTTATTATGACAATCACTGCTGACAAACAAGAAAATAAATATGTCTCACTTCTTCATGACCTTACGTATGAAGCGGCAAATATGTGCGTACAGTGCGGATACTGCCTGCCGGCCTGCCCGACGTATGAATCCATGGGAAGTGAGGCTCAGTCCCCCCGCGGCCGTATCAATCTTGTAAAAATGGCTGCAGAAGGGAAAATAGATTTACAAAAAGACCTTGCAGAGCCGATCGATCTATGTCTGGGCTGCCGTGCCTGTGAGACAGCCTGCCCAGTGAATGTGCCATATGGCCATATTTACGAGGCAGCAAAAGAAGTCATCACGTTACAGCAAAAAGAAGAACAGAAAGAAACTTCAGCCGGAATGAAAATGCGGAACCAAGTATTGAACAACCTTTTTCCCCACAAAAACCGCCTTCGGTTTCTTGGCAATGCCACGTGGCTTTACCAAAAAACAGGCGTCAATAAAATGGCTCAAAATCTGAAGCTGGTGGAAAAGGTGTCGCAGCCGATGGGGCAATTTGAAAAGGTGCTGCCTAGGGTTGAGTCGCCTTGGAAACGATATAAATTCGGGGATGTATATGCTCCCAAAGGATCGAAAAAAATGACTGTGGCTTTTTTTCCTGGCTGCATTATGGATGCGGTGATGTCCAAAATCAACCGGCTGACAATTGAACTTCTCCAGAGCGTCGGCTGTGAAGTTTTTATTCCGAAAAGACAGAATTGCTGCGGTGCTCTTCATGCCCATCAGGGCAGTATGGAAGAAGCCAAGGAGCTGGCAAAAGCTAATATTGAAGCATTTGAATCATCGGGGGCGGAATATTTTATTAACAATGCCGGAGGCTGCGGGGCGATGCTTCGGGAATATGATGACTTATTTAAAGAAGACGTTGAGTGGCATGAGCGGGCAAAAGACTTTGCTGCAAAAACGAAAGATATCACGGAAATTCTTGTTGAACTCGGGCCTCTTCCGTTCAAAAAAAATTGGGAGGGAATGATCACATATCAAGATTCATGCCATTTGAGAAATGTTCAAGGGGTCTCGGACCAGCCGAGGGAACTCCTTCGCTCCATTCCGGGTGCCACGTATGTGGAAATGGAGGGAAGTGACCGCTGTTGCGCTTCGGGAGGAATTTATAACCTCATCCATTTTGATGAATCTATGAAAATACTGGATGATAAAATGGAGAAGGCGAAAGAAACGAAAGCTCAAACGATTGTCACGACGAACCCCGGCTGCTTACTGCAGATGAGACTCGGGGTGGAAAGAAGCGGTGCGGAAGAGACCGAAGCATTGCATATTGTGGAAGTGCTGGCGGAAGCCTGTGATATTCATTGATTACTCAGCCTTGTGCTGCAGGGAACTGCAGCACAGGGCTCTTTTATTATTATGAAACTTTCCGGCACCTCATGTTTAACGTTTTTAATAGAGGGGTATGTAGTATTTTAAAGAAAGAGCCATACGGCGGATCAAACAGCTTGAGGCAAGCAAACCGGGTTGGCCGCAACCCCGTCGCCCCAAGTTGTACAAATATGGAGAGGGGGCATTACAGTGAGTACAACGCAATCTCACTATCTTGATCAACAACAGGAAGCAAATCTAATGATCAAATCTTTTGTAAAAGGTGATCCTTCGCCTTTTCCACATATCGACTATTCAACAACCTGCGTGTATGAACTGACCGATTATACGCTGAGGACACCATTGGAGAAAATGGATGTATTTAACCGGCTGCTGGATTTGCCGCATCCCTGCGAAGTATGGATTTTGCCGGTCACAGAGGAAGCCACATCTCTTTTGAAAGATATGCCGAAAGATGAAACCTATGAAAAAACCGCTGCGCTGTTTTCCATGCTGTCCAGCGTCAAAGAACAAATCGAAACAGATCGAACCTTCCTCATTGCCCACAGAGAATATTGCCATGACATCATCCGCTCACTGGAAAACCTGGGATTCACGATCACGGAAAAAACACAGGAAGAACTGCAAACCATCACCATAGCCTAATACTGGGACCGGCCCTTACTTAGGGGCCGGCTTTTTTCGTTTCGACAGGTGCCTGTCACGCCCCGAAATTCATCGAATATTGTCGAAAGTGTCATGCAGGATAGTTAAATTTTGGAATTTTCATGAATTAGTAGTATGTTATAGGTAGAGGGAATGTATCTGCGCTATGTCTGCATGGATATGGCCAGCAAAGGGGGAGTGCCGATGCACGTTGTTATTGCCGGCGGAAGCGGGTTCGTCGGACAGGCCTTGCAGGAAACGCTGCTGTCTCATCGTGAGAATCATGTGACGGTCTTATCACGGAATCCGGAAAAAATTGAACAGTCGGATCGGCTGAAAGCTGTAGAGTGGCTGAATGAAGGGAGCAGGCCCGAAGAAAAATTAAACGATGTAGATGCTGTGGTCAATCTGGCTGGAGAGTCCATAAACGGACTCAGATGGACAACTCAAAAAAAGAAGCGGATTGTCCGAAGCCGCCTGAAAGCAACAGATCAGATTCTGGAACTGCTCGGAAAGCTGGAGCCTAAACCAAAAGTGTTGGTGAATGCTTCTGCTGTTGGTTATTATGGCATGTCCGAAACCGGCTGTTATACGGAGAAACACCAAAGTACAGCAGATGATTTTCTGGCAAAAACGGTTCAAAAGTGGGAGGAACGGGCTGCTGAGGCCAACCGGCTGGGTGTTCGTACCGTTTTTGCCCGTTTTGGACTTGTCCTGGGTACAAAGGGAGCCCTGCCGTTAATGGCTCTTCCGTACCGGTTCAGAATAGGCGGCACGCTGGGATCGGGCAGACAATGGGTATCCTGGATTCACGTCAAGGATGCTGCAAGGATAATTCAGTTCGCCATCCATACGCCGGAAGTTGAAGGCCCTTTCAATGTAACCGCTCCACATCCTGTGACGATGAAAACATTTGGAGAGATACTCGGTGCTTCTCTAAGAAAGCCTCATTGGCTTCCGGTCCCGGAAGGAATCATAAAGCTGGCTCTTGGTGAAATGAGCAGCATGCTCGTTCAAGGACAGCAGGTAATCCCTGAAAAAGCAATCCAACTTCAGTATGATTTTCAATTTCCGAAGTTGAACGAGGCCCTTTCAGATACTTTACAAAATGATGAAAAATACAGGTTTTTTAAGAAAAAATAGATTTATCTACCAAAATATGCTACTATTTATCTATAAGTAGCATGACTAGAGGATGAAACAATGGATTTGGAGAAAATAAATATCGGAGCTTTGATTAAGTATCACCGCCAACTGCGAAATATGACCCAGTCCGAACTATGTCAGGGCATCTGCTCAGTCACTCATTTGAGCAAATTTGAGAATTACAACAAAGAGGTAAATCAGGAAACGATTATGCTCTTGCTTGAGCGTTTGGGTATTTCGTTGGATTCGATTCAAAGAGCATCAAAATCAATTGCAGCCGATCTCTCTCATTTGCTGGATGCTGTTCTGTCCTACGACAAAAAACGGGCAACGGAATGTTATCACCGTGTGGAAGAGCAGCGGGAATATATCACCTTCTCCAATTACATAGCACGCTACCATTTATATTTATACAGATACTTTCTTCTTGTTAACGATATTGAGAGCGCTGAGAAGGAGCAGGAGATCATCAGGCAGATTGCCAACTCACTTGCTGCCCAGGAAAGAGAGCTCAGCGAATATTTAAATGCGATTTTCTTCATGTTCAAAGGGGAATATAAAACTTCCTTGGATATCCTGTTAAAGGTGGAAGCCAATGATTTGCTCCCATCCTCGTGGAAAGCGGAACTGTATTATTTTATCGCATTCAACTTTGGCAATCTGAAAGACAACAGCAGTTGTGTGGCCTATGGGCTTAAGGCTTTGGAGGAATATTCCAGGACATTCAATTATTTGAGAATTTTGCATACTCAATTTTTACTGGGAATCGCCTACACTGACTTGGGATTGTATGATAATGCCGAAGAACAGTATAGTTATATATTTAAAAATATGAATTTAATTAATGCGGATGAACTAATATCTGCCATGTATAACAACTATGCCTTGCTGCTGGAGAAAACAGGGAAAATTGAAGATGCATTCAAATATTATCTTCTGTCCATGGAACATGCCAAAACCGATTATGAATATTTGCTCAGCCTGTGCAGTTATACTGAATTGCTGATCACACAGGGGAAAAAGGAAGAAGCGCTTCGAAATATCACGAAAATCTTGCGCGAAACGAAGGCGAGTACCATGAAGAAGCAGCAGCTTATTTTCAGGTACTATCAGTATTCATTAAAAGGCCAGAAAGAAAAGGCGATGAATTATTTAGAGGAAGAAGTCCTCCCCTATTTGGATAAATTCTTTTATATTGAGGATTATAATAAGTTTGCTTTATCTCTGGCTTCATATTATGCAGCAATAGATACAGATAAAGCACTCTATTATTATAAAAAAATAGCAGAAAGGTGATGAGAAAATGAGAAAGCTTATGCTGACAGCAGGCGTTGCCTGGGCGATTTACGTTGCTCCGATTATCGGAGGTGGTGTTGGACCACAGTCACCGCCAATTTTCCCGCCAATCTAAAAAACGGTTGGAACACTGCTCCTTTTTAGGAGCGTTTTTTATTTGCGTCAAAACGGGAACAGGCGCTTCTGCTTTGGTTCCACCGGATTGTAATGTATAATGATATTTGAATAAATCATGCAGTAGGGGAACCGGTGGGGCCGGTTGAGATAGCATTCGGGAAAATGCTGACCCTTTGAACCTGATCTGGCTTATACCAGCGAAGGGAACGCCTATTTTACACAAGCGATGGCGCCTGGGTTCAACTTCCCGGGCGCCTTTTTCGCCTCATACATCTCTGACTCCAGGCAGGGTGCAAGGGATTTGAAGGGGCTGACAGGAGGTCTTCCATTTTCCGGTTAGTGCTGCCCTGACTGCATACCTTGCGCTATTCTTGTTCAGCTTAGAAGGGGGAGTTTATACATGAAAAAATGGATCGTTGGTTTGATCATGATGGGAGTGCTTGCCGGGTGCAGCGGGCAGGAAGAAGCTCCAAGTGATTCGGAAGACAAGGAACAAAGTCTGGAAAAAGTGTCCGTTGTGCTGGATTGGACGCCCAATACAAACCATACCGGTTTATATGCAGCACAGAACCAAGGGTTTTTTGAAGAAGAAGGATTGGATGTAGAGATTATCCTGCCTGGGGAATCCGGTACTGATCAGCTCGTGGCTTCAGGCAAGTCTGAATTTGGCGTCAGCTATCAGGAGGCCATCACGGAAGCACGTGTTCAGGATGTACCGATCGTGTCGATCGGAGCGGTCATCCAGCACAATACTTCCGGATTTGCGTCACCTGCAGAAAAAAATATTGAGTCACCAAAGGACTTTGAGGGTAAAACTTATGGCGGCTGGGGGGCGCCTCTTGAAAAAGCAGTGATTGCTTCTTTGATGGATACTGAAGGAGCCGATGTTGAAAAAGTGGATATTGTCAACATGGGGGATACCGACTTTTTTACAGCTGTCCAAAGGGATATTGATTTTGCCTGGATTTATTATGCATGGACCGGAGTGGAAGCCGAACTCCGGGGTGAGGACCTCAACATGATTTACCTGACAGATTATTCGGACAAGCTGGATTACTATACTCCGGTGATTTCAACGAGTGAAAAAATGATAGAAGAAAATCCCGAGACGGTCAGGGCTTTTATGGCTGCAGTGACAAAAGGCTATGAATTTGCCATCGAAGAACCGGAGAAAGCAGCGGATATTTTAATTGAAGCTGTACCAGATTTAGATCCGGAACTCGTAAAAGAAAGCCAAAAATGGCTGGCTCCACGTTATCAGGATGATGCAGCCCGCTGGGGAGAGCAAAAAGCCGAAGTATGGCAAAATTATATGGATTGGATGCTCGATAAAGATCTGCTTGAAAAAGAAATTGACGTCAAACAAGCTTTTACCAATGAATTTTTACCCGAATAGGAGGCAAGCCGGCATGGCTGATACACTTGTAAGCATTCAGATAATCCCAAAGTCGAAGAATGGGGAAGATGTCATCCCGTATGTGGATGAAGCAATCAAAGTGATTCAAGAGTCGGGCGTCAGGCACGAAGTGCATCCGCTGGAGACGACAATGGAAGGGGACTTTTCTGTCCTGATGGGAGTCATTCAGAAAATGAATGAAAGAATGATTGAGCTGGGGAGTTCCAATGTCATTTCCCAAGTAAAAATACTGTACCAGCCGGATGGAATAACGATGGACCAGTTAACGGAGAAATATCGATAATGGACAGGATCGCAAAAAAAGGATGGAGGCCGGCAGCGGTCCTCCTCCTTTTATTATGTATATGGGAAGTGGCGGTGAACATTCTCGATATTCCAGGCTGGCTTCTTCCGGCACCGACCGTTATAGCATCGGAAGCCTCACAGGGATTTCAGGAACTGCTTCCGCACCTCCAGTCCACGGCAATGCTGGCTGTGGGCGGATTTATCATCGGCTGTTCCGTCGGGATATTGACTGCCGTCATCCTGCACCTTCTGCCGGGTGTGCAGGAATCAGTGTATCCGCTCCTGATCCTGTCGCAAAATGTACCGACGATCGTGTTGGCTCCGCTGCTCGTTATCTGGTTTGGCTTTGGACTGCTTCCCAAACTGATCGTGATCACTCTCGTCTGTTTCTTTCCTGTCACCGTTGCTGCCATGGACGGATTCCGGAACGTGCCGCCTGACATGAGACATTACATGCTAATGGCCGGTGCTTCCAAAATTCAGATGTTTACAAAGCTGGAATGGCCGTACGCCTTATCTTCCGTTTTTTCGGGATTGAAAATATCTGCTACATACAGCGTGATGGGAGCTGTAATTTCCGAGTGGCTTGGTGCAAAAAACGGGGTTGGCGTATATATGACGCTGGCTTCCTCCTCTTTTCGGACAGAGCGGGTGTTTGTAGCTATTTTTATAATTATGATCTTAAGCCTCCTGTTTTTTGCGATGATTTCTGCAGCCGAAGCTGCACTTGTCAAATGGAGAAGAAGGAAGGTCGAATAGATGAGTCATTTGAAAATCAGGCATCTGACCAAAAGCTTTGCGGGAAAAGAAGTGCTCAAAGATATTCAACTGCATGTGGCAGAAGGGGAATTTGTTACAATTCTGGGACCTTCCGGAAGCGGGAAAAGTACGCTGTTCCATTTGATCGGCGGATTGCTTGCACCTGACGGTGGGGGTATTTTTTTGGATGGGAAAGAAATTACGGGAGAGCGCGGACACATCAGCTACATGCCTCAGCAGCATTCTCTCTTCCCGTGGAGAAGCATTTTACAAAACGTCCTGCTGGGTCAGGAGATTACCGGGCAAAAAGATGAACAGCGTGCGATGGCAATGATTGATAAAGCGGGCCTATCCGGCTATGAACATGAGCTGCCGGATGCCTTGTCGGGCGGGATGAAACAGCGGGCTGCTTTTATCCGCGCGTTGTTAAGTCCGCAGCCGCTGATATTGCTGGATGAGCCTTTTTCCGCCCTGGATGATTTTACCCGTCAGGATATGCAGCAGTGGCTGCAATCTATCTGGATGGAATACAAAAAGACGATTTTATTTATCACCCATAATATTGAAGAAGCGCTTTTTCTATCAGACCGGATCATTATTTTATCAACGAAGCCCGCATCCGTTAGGAAGGAGTTCACTCTTCCTTTTGATTGGCCCCGGCCAAAAGAGCTCGTTTTTTCAAAAGAATTTTTTGAGTGGAAACAGGAAATCGGCAGCTGGATTGTCAGGGAAAAAAGCAGAGGGGGAGCAGAGTGAAGCCAATCATTGATGCCCATATCCATTTGGATTTGTATGAGGCTGCGGAGATAGAGGAGATCATGGCCGGTTTGGAGAATGCACAATGTACAGATGTCATATCGGTCTCTTATCATTTGGATTCGTGCAGGATTAATTTACAGCTGGCAGAGACATACCATCAAGTCCGGCCGGCATTCGGATTTCATCCGGAGCAGGAACTCCCGTCAGACCATGAGATTTCGCAGCTGTTTTCATGGATGGAAAATCATGCAGAAGATATGGTGGCGGTTGGAGAAGTCGGCTTGCCTTATTACATGCGAATGGAGCAGGGGGCTGGCTTTTCACTCCAGGGCTATATGGAGCTCCTCGAAGAATTTATTAAGGGAGCCAAGCGTTGGAATAAGCCCATTGTCCTGCATGCTGTGTATGATGATGCACCTGCTGCTTGTGATTTGTTAGAAAAACATGGAGTGAAAAAGGCGCATTTTCATTGGTTTAAAGGTGATGCCCCAACCACTGAGCGCATCGCTGAAAATGGCTGGTTTATATCAGTCACGCCTGATGTGCTTTATGAGCAGGAAATCCGGGGACTCGTACAGCGGTATCCATTAAAACAAATGATGGTAGAAACGGATGGGCCCTGGCGGTTTGAAGGGATTTTCTCCGGAAAAATGACCCATCCGCGTATGATCCACCAGTCGGTGGACCAGATCTCCTCGATCAAGGGTTGTCCTCCAGAGGCTGTGTATCAGACTTTGTACGCAAATACAAAGGAATTTTACCGCTTAAACGGCAGGTGAGCATGTTTTAACCTCCCATTTAACGGAAAAAGAACAGTAAAGAAGTGGAGGGATAAATATGGAATCAAAATCTGCCCAAGATCAGATTGACAGAGCTAAAGCACTAAAGGAACGGAACAACAAAGAAGAAGCCTTTTATAGAGATAAAGAGAAGCAGGCACAGCGTGACCAGCTCGTCATGCCTGTGGATGATGTCTCCAATGAATTATTGGAGAAACAGGAGAAATATGAAAACGACAAGGACGCTACCTATCAGCCGCGGGATTTGGAAGATGAATAAATGGAAAAAACTGACCGTACGCCGGTCAGTTTTTTTATGGTTGATTATGGTTGAAGTTTCTTAAAGGTCCTCGACGGCAAAAGCGTAAGACAGTACTATCCACGGAAGTCCTGAGTTTTGCCGATATATGCAAACTCGGCAAATCCCCTTACCGGCTTCCGTTTTTCATCCACTCTGCTACGGTAATTGTACGTTTTGCCTGATGTTTGACTGCACCTTCCACGTTTTCTATCATATTGCCGTCCTGATCAACAGAAACACTTGTCCCATAAGGATTCCCGCCAGCTTCAAAGAGAACAGGGTCTGTGTAACCAGGTGGTGCAACGATCGCACCCCAATGGTACATGGTCGTATACAAGGAAAGGATCGTAGCCTCTTGTCCGCCATGGGGGTTTTGGGCAGAAGACATGGCGCTGACGACTTTGTTTGCCAATTTTCCCTGAGCCCAGAGTCCTCCCTGTGTATCAAGGAACTGCTTCATTTGGCTTGCAACATTTCCAAAACGTGTCGGTACACTGAAAATGATGGCATCTGCCCACTCCAGGTCGTCCGAAGTGGCTTCAGGGACATTTTGCGTTGCCTCTACATGAGCTTTCCATGCCGGGTTGGACTCAATGGCTGCCTGCGGAGCCAGTTCAGGCACCTTTAACAGTTTAACCTCCGCACCAGCATCTTTTCCGGCTTCTTCAGCCCATTGGGCCAATTGATAGTTTGTTCCGGTTGAGCTGTAATAGATGACTGCCAGTTTAATATTGGGCATACCAATCTCCTCCTTGAACGTTGTACACGTCATGTTTTCCCTTTTTACATAAACTCAACCCACTTTTATGCAGGGGCTGTTAAACATTCATGTTGTTCATTTTCAAAAGCAGTGAAACCCTCAGTTATCAAGAGGTCCTAACGCTGCATATGAAATTAATTGAATGAACAGGCAATGCCTATAAAATTGAAAGTGATGCCTGCGGCTGCTAATTTCATCCCCTTTTGCCTGCGTTTTTTCGTTTCTCTTCAGCCTGTCATCCCAAGTAATAGCCCGGCTGTACTAAGAATCGCCCCAAATCCTATTAGAAACATCTGAAAATGGATACAATGGCCATAAGCAACGAACCTGTCATTTTTCCATTTAGTTCTTTATCGGCTGGGGATGCTTGGGTTTCTAACAAAAGCTTTGTCCTCCCCCTGATTGCACAAACGCTTTTTGCTTACATTGAATTTCTAAACAGTCCTTTTGACAGATGCAAACGATCGGAGGATAACATACGAAATATGAAACATCTCCACGGTATCCAAACCCAATAGGCAGACGGACCGGGCCCTTTATGTAAAAAAAGGCCTCTCTTTAGGCCTTCTTTTGCTTCATGAGCGGTAAATGTTTTTATACCATGATGCTGCTGCTTGAACTTCTGTCATAGTCAATTGGTGTCCGTTTGATTCCCAATGAATGGACACATTGGCCGAAGCGCCTTCCAGCAGGTCTTGAAGCTCCGAAGATTCAGCCGGAGGGCACATGGGATCGTTTTCTCCCGCTGCAATAAATATGGATGTTCCACTTAGATCCGGAAGCTTTATTCCTCTTCTCGGCACCATCGGGTGATGTAATATGGCTCCGCTCAGGGCATCTTTATAATGGAATAATAGGCTTGCAGCAATATTGGCCCCATTGGAATAACCGATGGCAACGGCCCGTTTGCGGTCAAAACCATATTTTTCTGAGGCCTCCCCTAAAAATTCATAAAGCTCCTGTGTACGAAAAATTAAATCCTGCTCATCAAAAACCCCTTCAGCCAGCCTGCGGAAGAAGCGGGGCATGCCGTTTTCGAGAACATTACCGCGCACACTTAAAACAGAGGCGTCTTTGTCAACAATTTCTGCCAGCGGAAGCAGGTCTTTTTCTGTTCCTCCTGTTCCGTGCAAAAGAAGCAAGGTTGGGCTAGAGCTGTTTCCTTCTTTAAAAATATGTTTCATGTTGATCTCCTTTTTCGGTTATTTGGGTCTTTCTATCTCAAAGTTTTTTCCGATGTTTGCATAACTGTTTCCTGCCAATCGGGAGACGGCCCCCAATGCGTCCGGATCAATTTTGCAGTGGTCATAGTATACTTGGTCATCAATATGGAATTGGACAATTTTCCCTATGATCAGATCTGTACCGGCGGTAATTCCGTCACCGCCCAATTCAATCAGCTGTTCAAGTACACATTCCATGCGGACTTTGGCTTCCTGAATTCCCGGTACTGAAATCTTGCTGCTTTTCACTGCGGTTAACTGTGCGGTCTCTACCTCACTTTGATCGGGAGGAAGGGAGGCTGCTGTTTCATTAATCGGATGTACATTTTGCTGATCGACGATATGAACAACAAATTCTTTCCGTTCCTGTATGTTGCGGGCTGTGTCTTTCGGTTCACCTTTCTTCCGCTGGACAGATACAGAAATCAGCGGAGGATTGGAAGATACAATATTAAAATAACTGTATGGGGCGCCATTGAGGGTCCCATCCTTTGCCTGGCTTGTCACAAATGCAATCGGCCGCGGTATAATGCTGCCGGTCATCAGCTTGTAATTATCTCTTTCGCTGTTTTGGGTCGGATCGATGGATATCACTCAATCTGCCTCCTTCTTATCCAGCTTTCTTACTTTAATGGGGATCAATTCTCTTTCCAGTCTTTCACGATACTTTTCATATTGAGGAGGAAGTTTCAGTTCTTTGCCCATCGCTTCATAGGGTTCATCAATCGCAAATCCTGGAGGATCCGTTGCAATTTCAAATAAAATATTCCCTCTTTCCCTGAAATAGATGGCGTTAAAATAGTTGCGGTCCCGCACAGATGTAACGCTGTACCCGTGTTCTGCAATGTATTTCTGCCAGTCCAGCTGGTCTTCATCGTCCACGGCGCGCCAGGCAATATGGTGGACGGTACCGACGCCCATTTGACCCGGTCCGCCGGCTGAAGCTTTCAAGTCGATAACATTTCCGATATCAGCTGAAGAGCGGAAACGGATCAAGCCATTCTCTTCTCCGATTTTTTCCAGCCCCATGATGTTTTCCAGCAGCTGAGCAGTACTTGCCGGATTGGAAGAGTTTAATGAAGCTCCGGCAAATCCCTTGATCGCCACATCAGGGCCTATACCATCAAATGTCCATGTGTTCGGCTCTCCCGCTTTTCGCTCAACTAATTCCAGCTGAAGGCCCTGGGGATCGGAGAAAGTAAGAACCTTCTCGCCAAAGCGCTCCTTTTCGTTAAAAGAGAGTTTAAACTTCTGCAGTCTTGCTCTCCAGAAGGGAAGAGTACCTTCCGGCACTGCATAACTTGTGACACCTACCATGCCGTCTCCGGTTTTTCCCGGATAAGCTCCGGCCCATGGGAAAAATGTAATGATGGTACCGGGATGTCCGCCCTCATCTCCAAAGTATAGGTGGTAAGTCCCGGGATCGTCGAAATTAATTGTTTTTTTAATGAGTCGCAACCCCAGAACTCCTGCATAAAAATCAACGTTTTCCTGCGGTTGTCCCACAATGGCTGTAATATGGTGAATACCTGCTGTGCTTTTGCTCATGATTTTGGCTCCTTTCCTGTTTCACTTGCCTGATGTCCAACTTTTTTCAAAAGTCCAATCAGCCTTTCTTTTTCCTCTTCCAATAAATTCCCAAACAGGTGCTTAATGAATCGCTGATGTTCAGGAAAGACCTTTTTCATAAACTCCTCTCCTGCATCTGTCAGAATAACATGGACAACCCTTCGGTCATCAGGGCATGGCCTGCGGTCGAGCATCCCTTTTTTCTCCAGTTTATCAATGACATACGTTATGGAACCGCTGGCGATGAGTACCTTGCTGCAAATTTGCCGAACGGTCATGGGTCCTTTATGAAAGAGGGCCTCCAACACTACAAATTCCGAATGGTTCAACCCGTAGCGAATCATATCCTGTTTGACTCTTTCTTGTATCGACTTAGCAGCTTTCATCAAGATAACAAAAGCTTTTAAGGACGAATCCTGCCCCATCAGGAAAACCTCCGGTATATATTTTTAATTCATATATCCTGAATTGAGAATAATTTACCTTTCATTTCTCGAATTGTCAATTATCCAAACTTGTAAAGTATTCCTGGAATTGAATCTGAGTCCTAAATAGAGTAAGATAATAAAGTCTTCTTTATCAATTTTCGACAAATTGCTACTTTTATTTGGAGGAATGATTTATGAAAGAAAAACTTCCTTTTTCGTCATACCTGGCCATCGGCTTTATGTTATTTGCTTTGTTTTTCGGTGCGGGAAATTTAATTTTTCCGGCTTCACTCGGCCAAAATGCGGGTGAGAACCTCTGGCCTGCTGTTTTTGGCTTTCTCATCACGGGGACCGGCCTTCCATTTCTTGGCGTACTGGCTATGGGATTCTCGGGCAGCCGGAATCTTCAAGAGCTGGCAAGCCGCGTCCATCCGGTTTACGCCGTGTTTTTTACCGCATTGCTCTATTTGACGATCGGTCCGTTCTTTGCTACCCCGCGTACAGCAACTGTAGCCTATGATATCGGTTTCGTTCCTTACGTAAGTGAAGACATGCAGCAAATCGGCCTGATCATCTTTTCGTTCCTATTCTTTGCGATTACGCTCTGGCTTTCTTTGAATCCATCCAAAATTGTGGACCGTGTCGGAAAAATGCTGGCTCCCGGAATTGTTATATTATTAGGGGTATTGATTATTGTTGCGCTGTTTAATCCGATGGGATCCTTTCAATCTCCTCAGGAAGCCTATACCAGCGGAGCCTTTATGAAAGGTTTCACTGAAGGATATAATACAATGGATGCGATCGCCGCCCTGGCCTTTGGTATTATTGTTATTCATGCCATTAAGGGTATGGGCGTCACCACGAAAAAAGGAATCCTGAATGCAACCCTGAAAACGGGCTTGGTTGCAGTTGTCCTTTTAAGTGTCATATATGTTGGGATTGCTTATCTCGGCGCAATCAGTGTCGAGAGGTTTGGCATCTTTGAAACAGGAGGACCCGTTCTGAGCAGTGCGTCTGACTATTACTTTGGAGGGTTGGGAGCAGTGATCCTGGCCATCATTTTACTCTTGGCCTGCCTGACAACAAGCATTGGGCTGGTGACAGCATGTGCAGAGTATTTTCATACTTTACTGCCCAATATCAGCTATAAAACGTACGCGGTGATCTTTACTTTGATTTCATTTACGATTGCCAATTTTGGACTTGCAAACATCATCAACTACTCTATTCCAGTATTGATGTTCCTGTATCCATTGGCCATTGTATTAGTGCTGCTGGCGTTCTTGTCTCCGTTGTTCAACCATTCCAAATGGGTCTATCGAGCGGTCATTGCGGTGACGTTTCTGATCAGTATTGTGGACGGAATCAAAACATTTTACGATATTTTTGAGATCACCTATCCCACTTGGCTGGCTTCGATCGTTTCGTTTTATGATCGTTATCTGCCGGCATATACGGAAGGCCTTGGCTGGCTGCTGCCTGCCCTCATTGTCTTGGTCATCACAGCCGTATTGGTGAGAATGGCAAATCAGCGGCCTGCAGAGAGCTGATAAGACGATTTTTTCATATTTCTATTGACATCTGAAATACAACGAGTTATTCTTGTAATTAATTATTAACTTTATCGGATCATTCGGCAGTGACGAAGAGTAGTAGCTGTTTTGGAAGCACTCAAGAGAGCCAGTGGGTGGTGCAAACTGGTGTGCACGAGCAGTGAATGGACTTCCGAGCCATCAACCTGAACCTTGCCTTAGGCAGCCAGTAGGTGTTGACGTAAATCTCTGCGTTACAAGAGAGCGGTAATAAGCATTGATGCTTGCTGCCGGCAAAGTGGGCTGATATTTCAGCTAATAAAGGTGGTACCACGGGTTCCCTCGTCCTTTGGATGATGGAACCCTTTTTGTTTTGTCAGAAAAAATGAATAAGCAAATCGATGAATAAGAAGAGTACACTTGGCAGGTGACAAATTCAGAGAGCCGGAGATGGTGGGAATCCGGCACGGACTGCTTTGTGGAATGGGCTTATGAGAGATTTCCCGAACCAAGTAGGGAAAGACGGTTTCCCCCGTTACAGGGATAGGGTATCGGAAAAAAATCCTGTACCCGAAAGAGATGAAGATCATTACTCTATTATCTTCAATTAGAGGTGGCACCGCGGCAAATCCCGCCCTCTATAAACGCATATTTTTGCGCGTTTATAGAGGGCTTTTTTTATGGAAAAATCGTATAAACAGGAGGTCATATACATGAAGGATCAACTCCAGAAATTGATGGCTGGTGAAAATTTAAGTATCGATGAGATGAAAGAGGCAGCGGCGCTTCTTTTTACAGGAAAAGCTTCTGATAGTGAAGCTGGGGCGCTGCTGGGACTTTTGGCGCTAAAAGGAGAGACAGCGGACGAAATTGCAGGACTCGTTCAGGCCATCAGGGAAAAATCGGTTCCGGTCAAATCAGTTGCCGGCAGTATTATGGATAACTGCGGAACAGGCGGAGACGGATCGAAAAGCTTTAACATCAGTACAACATCCGCATTCGTCATTGCCGGAGCCGGAATCAAGGTGGCAAAACACGGAAACCGAAGTGTATCCAGCCAGACAGGAAGTGCAGATGTATTGGAATATTTGGGTGTATCGCTGGATTTCTCTCCCGAAGAGACGGAAGAACTGCTGGAAGAAAACCATATCGCCTTTTTATTTGCTCCATACGTCCATCCGGGCATGAAGCAAGTGATGAAAGTAAGAAAAGATTTGCGTGTACCGACGATATTCAATCTGATTGGTCCATTGACCAATCCGATTGAATTGGAAACGCAGCTGATGGGAATTTACCGCCGTGATAAATTGCAGCTGATGGGAGAAGTGCTGGAACGGCTCGGAAGAAAGCGGGCAGTCATTGTCAATGGCGCCGGGCATCTGGATGAATTGTCACTTTCGGGTGAAAATCACATGGTTATTTTAGATCAAGGAAAACTGCAATCTGTCACCCTGACTCCGGAAGAAGCCGGTCTTCCATCTTATTCACTGGAAGAGATTATCGGAGGAGACGCAGAAAGAAATGCGGCGATCATGATGAGCATTTTGCGCGGGGATGATGGCCCTTTCCGCGATACGGTTTTACTGAATGCGGGTGTAGGCATATTTGCAAGCGGGAGAACAGAGACGATCCGGGAAGGAATTCAATTGGCAAAGAAAAGTATTGATTCCGGAGCAGCTCTAAGCAAATTGGAATACTTAATCAAACGAAGTGAACGTATCAGCAGAGGAGTGGTATGAGATGACCATATTGGATCGAATCATTGCACAGAAAGAAAAAGAAGTAAACGAGCTGAAAGCCATTTATGCTTATAAACAGCAGCCGAAGCAAAAAAGAAAATCTTTATACGATCAAATTCAAGGATCCGATACAATAAGTGTAATTGCAGAGGTGAAAAGAGCTTCGCCCTCTAAAGGGGACATCAACCAGACAGTGGACCCCATAGCCCAGGCAATGCAATATAAAAAAGCCGGTGCCGCGGCGATTTCGGTTTTAACGGACCGCCAGTTTTTCAACGGATCCATGGCGGACTTGTCCGCAGTAGCAGCAGCACTTCCGGAAATTCCGCTCCTGTGCAAGGATTTTATGATTGACCGAGTCCAGATTGACACCGCCGTCGATCACGGAGCCAGTATTATTTTACTGATTGCAGCAGCATTAAAAGAAGAACAGCTTAAAGATCTGTATGATTATGCAAAGTCGTTGGAAGTGGGCGTATTATTTGAAGTTCATAATGAACAAGAGGCAGAAACAGCTTTAAAGATCGGTGCAGATATGATCGGAATCAATAATCGTGATTTAAAAACTTTTGAAGTTGATTTGTCTGTTACAGAACGGGTGGCTGCCTTGATCAAAGATGAACGGATTGCGCTTGTCAGCGAAAGCGGAATCCGCACGAGGAAAGATGTGCTGCAGGCAGAAGCTGCCGGAGCAAAAGCGATCCTTGTCGGGGAAACATTGATGCGTGCAGACGATATTAAGGCGACCATGAGAGAGATACGCATTCCGCTGGGGCGGGCGGTGCGCTGAATGAAGGTAAAAGTATGCGGCATAACGACGCAGGAAGCAGCTGATACGGCCTGTAAATCAGGAGTGGATATGCTCGGATTTGTATTTGCTGAGAGCTCAAGAAGAATAGATCCTGAAGCAGCGAAGGCCATCGTCGATCAACTGCCTGCCCGTGTTTCGGCAGTCGGGGTGTTCGTCAACGAGACGGTCGAAACCATAGAGCACATCGCCCGCACTGTCGGGTTGGATGTTGTTCAACTTCACGGAGATGAGTCTCCGGCACTGTGTAAACAACTTTCCTATCCCGTGATCAAGGCGTTTACGATCCGTGAAAAAGGAGACGTACTGAGACTTGCTGCCTATGATTGTGACTACTATCTTGTAGACAGTCCCGGAATGAAATACCGCGGAGGAAGCGGAAACACTTTTGACTGGAGCCTGCTGCAGGGGGAAAACCTGCAGCGGGAAAAGCTGATACTTGCCGGAGGGTTGAATCAAAACAATGTGAAAGATGCCTGCAAACAGGTGAAGCCCGCAGCTGTTGATGTATCAAGCGGGGTAGAAACGAACGGAAAAAAAGACACGAAAAAAATCATTGATTTTATCCAAACAGCAAAATCAATTGATTAAAAGGAGAGAAAAGGCGATGGCAGCGAATGTGTTACCTGATCAAAAAGGCAGATATGGACAATTTGGGGGACGTTTCGTCCCAGAAACACTCATGACGGCAGTATTGGAATTGGAAGAAGCCTATCATGAGGCGATGGAAGATCCCGAATTTGAAAAACAAATGGGCTATTATTTAAAACAATATATCGGCAGGGAAACCCCGTTATATTTTGCAGAAAATCTGACGGAACAATTGGGCGGAGCAAAAATTTATTTGAAACGTGAGGATTTAAACCATACAGGCGCCCATAAAATCAACAATACCATCGGCCAGGCATTGCTGACACAGCGAATGGGCAAACAGAAGGTGGTCGCTGAAACAGGTGCCGGCCAGCATGGTGTGGCAACGGCTACGGTTTGTGCTTTGCTGGGTCTGGAATGCATCGTCTTTATGGGAGAGGAGGACATTCGGCGCCAGCAATTGAATGTGTTCCGAATGGAGCTGCTCGGAGCAGAAGTAAGAAGTGTGTCCCAGGGAAGCGGCACCCTGAAAGATGCCGTGAACGAAGCGCTTCGCTATTGGGTCGCACATGTAGAAGACACCCATTATATTTTAGGATCGGTTGTGGGACCGCATCCGTTTCCTCAAATTGTCCGTGATTTCCAAAGTGTCATTGGAAAAGAGACGAAGGAGCAGATGATTCAGCAGGAAGGAAGACTGCCGGATGCCGTGGTGGCTTGTGTCGGTGGAGGAAGCAATGCCATGGGCATGTTTTATCCGTTCGTGGAGGACCACGGGGTAAGTATCTACGGGGTGGAAGCCGCAGGCTCCGGTATTGAAACCGGAAAGCACTCGGCCACACTGACGGACGGAAAAGCCGGAGTGCTGCACGGAACGATGACCTATTTGCTGCAGGATGATGCGGGACAAATCAAGGAAGCCCATTCCATTTCAGCCGGATTGGATTATCCCGGCGTCGGTCCCGAACATGCCTATTTAAAAGATTCAGGCCGCGTCACATACACATCTGTCACAGACGAAGAGGCACTGGAAGCCTTCCAGTTTTTATCCAAAACAGAAGGTATTATTCCAGCGCTGGAAAGTTCTCATGCAGTAGCCTATGCAATAAAGCTGGCAAAAGAGATGAAACCCGGGGAAACATTGGTCATTTGCTTGTCTGGAAGAGGCGACAAAGATGTGGAAACTGTAAGAGCAGCGTTAGGAGGCGGACAAAATGGGTAAAAAGCGGATCGATCAGGCGATTCAAAATGTATTGGAGCAGGGGGACAAAGTATTTGTTCCATATATTATGGCAGGGGACGGGGGGCTGGAGCAGCTCCCGGATCAAATTGCATTTTTAGAAGAACATGGGGCCACCGTCATTGAATTGGGGATACCATTTTCCGACCCGGTTGCAGATGGACCGACAATCCAGGAAGCAGGCATTCGTGCGTTGGCCAACGGAACAACAATGGCAGGCGTATTGGATGTATTGAAAAAAACACAGGGCAAGCGTTCCATTCCCATTGTATTTATGACGTACTTCAACTTGATCCATGCCTATGGGGCTGGGCAGTTCGCCGCAGATTGTGAAGCGGCAGGAGTGGATGGTGTGATTATTCCGGATTTGCCATTGGAAGAAGAAGATCTGGCAGTCCCGGCTCTTTCCAGGCATGACCTTGCCTTGATTCGTCTTGCAGCACCGACAAGTCCGCGTAAACGTTTGAAAGAAATTGCGAAGCGGACGGAAGGGTTTCTATATGCGGTGACTGTCAAAGGAACAACGGGTGCCAGAACGGAATATGCAGAGGAAGTCACTGGATATTTACAAACGTTGAAATCCATTTCGGATACTCCTGTATTGGCGGGTTTCGGTGTGTCAACTCCGCAGCATGTGAAAGAATTGGGCGGGCATTGCGACGGGGTCATCGTCGGCAGTAAAATTGTCCAGTCTTTGGCTGAAGGAAACACCGAAGAAGTTAAGGAATTAATCAAAGCTTCAAAAATATCTTTGGTCAAGCAGGCTTAAATTTTTGAAAAGCGGGTAAAAAGAGGCCAAGGAGGCGATCTCGATGGCTAAAATGAATCCTTATGTGCTCTTGGGCCTTGGTGTTGCCGGAGCATTCCTGTCTTCAAAAGAAAACCGTGACAAGGCAATGGAAATGGTTGGGAAAGCTAAAGATAAGGCAGCGGATCTCATGGGAAGCGTAAGCCATGACAATGCTAACCTCATTGCAAAAGTAAAGGAAAAGGCTGCGAATCTTATGGGAAAAACGAGTGAGAACGAGCAGGACCTGGTGATCAAAGCCGGACGCCCGGAGCCCTACGATATTGAAGACACAAAGATGGTAGACGAAGGCGCCCAATACGGCGTAAAGTATTACAATGAGGAAGTTCAGCAACAACATTAAAAATGCTCCAGGCCAGCCAGGCCGCAGACACTGCGGTCGGCTGGCTTTTTATTATTATAACAGGGTCTATAAGGAAAACGAATTATTACCATAATACAAACTAATAACTAAATTCAGAAAAATATAAAGATAACGTGTTGACACTCTTTTCGGAAAATGGTTGAATAATATTCAAGTGGTAGGGTCACTGCTCCTTGGATGACTCTACACTTAAAAAGACAAGTGGGGAGGCTTGTAAGATGAGCAATACCAGTTCGGCAGCTGTAGCGATTGGGGAAAAAAAAGCTGCAGTAAAACACGATTTTCTCATTCACAATCAAGGCGATCATGTAGGTGTGGCAACAAGCAATATTAAAGCAGGTGCAAAGGTTATCGGTGTTTATATGGATGATGAAACCACAGTGGAACTTGTTTCAAAGAGTGATATTCCATTGGGGCATAAAATTGCGCTTAAAGCAATGGAAACGGGGACACCTGTATTAAAATACGGAATTGAAATTGGAGTAACTACACAGCCATGGGAGCTGGGTGATTACGTACATACCCACAATATTAAAACTCAAAGGTGGTAATTGAGGATGCAGTTATATGGATATCGCAGAGAAAATGGAAAAGTCGGTGTCAGAAATTATGTGGTGATTTTACCCGTAGACGATATTTCAAATGCAGCAGCCGAATCGGTTGCAAACAATGTTCAAGGTACCTTGGCATTGCCCCATGCTTATGGAAGGCTTCAATACGGACCGGATTTGGATCTTTTCTTTAAAACAATGATTGGTACCGGTTCCAATCCAAACGTTGCAGCGGTAGTTGTCATTGGAATTGAAGAGAATTGGTCAAAGCGTATTGCAGACGGAATCGCTGAAACAGGAAAACCGGTGTCTTATTTCTCTATCGAGAGAAATGGAGATTTTGAAACCATTCGAGCTGCCTCATGGAAAGCCAAGGAATATGTGCACTGGGCATCAGAACTTCAAAGAGAGCCGATTGAGCTGAGTGATTTAACGGTAAGTATTAAATGCGGTGAGTCAGACACTACAACAGGACTGGGTTCCTGTCCAACGGTTTCCGAAGCAGTTGACCGTCTGGTGGATGCGGGTGCAACGGTCTTCTTTGGAGAAACTCCGGAATTGACCGGCGGAGAACATCTCATTTCTGCCCGTGCAGCCAATCCGGAAGTGCGCGCGCGTTTTGAAACCATTTACCAAAATTACGTGGACGAAATTGAGGGAACAGGCGCAGATTTGTTAGGCTCCCAGCCGACCCAGGGAAATATTGCCGGGGGGCTGTCAACCATTGAAGAAAAGGCACTTGGAAATATTGCCAAAACAGGATCCAAAGAAATTATCGGAGCCCTTGAAATGGCCGAAGCGCCGACAAATGGTCCTGGTCTATATTTCATGGACACTTCTTCTGCAGCCGCTGAGTGTATCACTCTCATGGGAGCGGGTGGAGCAGTCGTACATTTCTTCCCGACCGGACAAGGAAATGTGATCGGCAATCCGATTGTCCCTGTAATTAAATTGACTGCCAACCAAATTACAGCAGAGACCATGTCTGAACACATTGATGTGGATGTGTCAGGGCTGTTGTCCCGGGAAATAAACTTGTCCGAAGCAGGGGATGACCTGATGGAATGCCTGTTCCGGACTGTCAATGGCCGAATGACATGTGCAGAAGTCCTGGGACACAAAGAGTTTGTGCTGACAAGACTGTATCGAAGTGCATAAGAGACTCCTATTGTTGTTATGATCATTCCAATCAGACAGGAGGGCCTCAACTTTTGGAAGTGAATACTCTATTTGGCCAAAAGTCGGGGCCCTTTCTATTTACAAACCTAAAGTTCATATACCTTATTTTGGTGGTGACATGATTTCATGGTGAAAGTGAACGTTTTTCGGTACGAGCCGGAATCCAATGAAGATCCGCGTATCGACTCATTCGAAATCGAAGAAAAAGAAAATATGACTGTGCTGGATACCCTGTTTCTTATTGTAGAAGACCAGGATCCGACGGTTTCATTTAGATGTGCGTGCAGGCTTGGCATGTGCGGGTCTTGCGGAATGATGATAAATGGACGCGGAAGATTGGCGTGCAGAACGAAAATTGCTAACCTTGGTGATGAAATCACAGTTTCACCTATGCGGAATTATCCGATTGTCAAGGACTTGGCAGTAGATATGAAGCCATTTTTCAATAATTTACAAAGGGTTAAGCCTTATTTTGTTCCAAAAGAAGACACGGATGAATTTGCAGTCATACCTCCGGATTCAGGTCGGAGGGAGATCATTGATGAAAACTCTGACTGCATTACTTGCGGGTTATGCTTCCAATCTTGTGATGCGGTGAAAATGCGCAATGGCGAATTTATCGGGCCTGCTGCCCTTGCCAGAGCATACAATTTGGTAGCGGATGAACGGGATGGTGTAAGAGATGAACGTTTGACGCTTGTAACGGGGCAGGACGGTGCCTTTGAGTGCCATTCCTTTGGAGCCTGTACGGAAGTCTGCCCGAAAGGCATTAACCCGATGGAAACCATTCAAAAGCTGAAGAGTAAGAAAATCCGTAAAAGTGTTGGATTGAAATGGAAGTAATATCGATATTCCGATTTTTAGAAAAAGGAGTACGTTGATATGGAACAATACCCAGAAGTGAAAATTAAGCAAATTCCTCATGTTGGCTACATCGCTTGGCTGATTCAAAGGATTACCGCTCTTTTATTGGTTGTTTTAATCCCCTTGCAATTATTTTCAGGTTTCGCACTGGCCGGGAAAATTTCCTATAATTCTTTTTTAGCAGCGATCCATTCTCATCCATTGACAAATTTGCTCCTGGTATTTTCTGTTACATTCCATGCGTTGTATGGATTGAGGGTCATACTCATTGATCTGGGGATTGTAAAAGATAATCGGGATGTCTTTACGGTCTTGACGATTTTGGCATCTGTCATTTGTGCAGTTTTTCTATATATTATCTTATTTTAACTGGGCGGAACTTTCAAATTACTAAAAACAGGGTGATCCACAATGGAAATAGTACATACAGATATTTTAATTATTGGAAGCGGCGGTGCCGGATTGTTTGCAGCGCATCACGCAGCAGCAGCAGATCCGAATCTGAGCATTATAGTAGCAGCCAAAGGCCTGGTTGGAAAAAGCGGCTGCACCCGGATGGTCCAGGGCGGCTATAATGTCGTATTAAACCCGAACGATTCCATTGAAAAGCATTTTATGGATACCATACAGGGCGGAGGGTTGATCAACAATCAGGAAATGGCATGGGTTCTTGTCAATGACGCGCCCAAACGGATCCGTGAACTCGAAACAAAAATGGGATGTTTCTTTGATAGAAATCCGGATGGAACGATTCACCAGAAGGCATTTGCCGGGCAGTCATTTGACCGTACGGTGCATAGGGGAGATTTGACGGGAATTGAAATCATTTCTCGACTTCATGACCAACTGTTTGCCAAGCCAAACATAACGATTTGGGATGAAACACGAGGCATCGATTTATTGATTGATGAAGAATCCGGTCATATCGCAGGCTGTTTGATGCTTCATGTTCGTGAAGGCAAATTTATTGCAGTTCACGCCAAGGCGGTCATTGTGGGAACTGGTGGAGCCGCAACCATGTATAAAATAGCTACGCCAAGCCTGGAGAAAACAGGGGACGGAATGGCAATGTGCTACCGGGCAGGAACTGAATTTATGGATATGGAAATGGTTCAGTTTCACCCGACTGGCCTGCTTGCGGAGAATTCGCGATTAAATGGGGGCGTGCTCGAAGAAGGTCTCCGCGGGGCTGGAGGCTACTTGATTAATACGGAAGGCGAGCGTTTTATGAAAAGGTATGACCCTGAAAGAATGGAGCGCTCTACCCGTGACCGTGTGTCCAGAGCTGCCTACCAGGAAATTATGGCAGGCCGCGGCACAAAGCTTGGCGGCATCTATATAGATGTTTCCCATTTGGGACGTGAACATGTGCTTCGCATGTTCCCGGGGATGGTGGATCGCTGTAAAGACGTGGGACGGGATTTAAGTATTGAACCGGTGGAGGTTTCACCGGCGGCCCACTTTCAAATGGGCGGGGTAAAAGTTTCAATCAATTGTGAAAGTGAGATCCCGGGATTGTTTGTCGCCGGAGAGGATGCCGGAGGTGTTCATGGTGCCAATCGCTTGGGGGGCAACGGTGTGGCAGATTCAACCGTGTTCGGAGCGCGTGCAGGAGATGCAGCTGCAGCCTACGCCGCCGGCAAACAGAAAGCTCCTCAAGTGTCTGATCAGCAAATCAACCGGCTGATCAACGAAGCCACTTCCTTTTTTGACCATACGGATGGGGAAAACCCCTTCTATTTAACAAAAGAATTAAAGAATCTGATGTGGGAAAAAGTGGGTTTGGTAAGGAACCAGGGCGATATGGAAGAAGCTTTAGAGAAACTGCAGGAGTTGGAAGAACGGAGCCAGCGTGTGTCTGTAAAAGGAGATCGAGCATTTAATTTGAATTGGGCCGAGGCCTTAAACGTCCGGAACCTGCTCCAAGTAGCCAAAATGGTGACCATCAGTGCATTGACGAGAAAAGAAAGCAGGGGTTCGCATTACAGGGATGACTATTCCGAAACAGATAATGAACATTGGCTAAAGAACATATTTGTCAGAAGGGATGAATATGGTCTTCCATCGATACGGATGAACGATGTCGTTCAGAGCAGAGTAAAGATTGCAGACATCAGCAGTAAAAAAGTAGAAATCCCTGTTAAATAAACGGGGGAAATGTTGTTTGCAGTTTTGGGAAGAGGTGTACCGAATTGTGGTTGATATCACTCGCCATTGGTCTGTTGGCCGGTATATTGACAGGCATGATTTCCGTTGGCGGCGGAGTGATTGTAACTAGCTTGCTCATCCTGTTTACATCCTGGCTGGCATTAGGTTTGAATATGAAGGAAATAGCAATGACCACATCGATTTATACTGTTTTTTCCACATTATCAGGTGCGGTTTACTATTACACTCAAAAACTTGTGCAATTAAAAGCTATTGTATATTTTGGCGCCCCGGCACTGCTCAGCAGTTTAATATTTTCTCAAATTGCCAATACGCTCAGCGATGAATTGTTGAAAGGAATCTTTGCTTTTTTCTCGATTGTTGCAACGATTTCTATTTTGCTGCCCAAGAAAGAAACGTCAGGAGACCAGGAAGAGAATTACTCTTTGGTGCTATCCGTGCTGTTAAGTATTGGAGTAGGTGCGGTAGGCGGATTAATCGGGGTTGCGGCGGGGTTTTTGTATATGCCCATATTCATTCGTATGTTTGGGATGCCTGTAAAAAAAGCCGTTGGGACAGGATTACTTGTAGGAATGATGCTTGCTTCCGGTACGATTCTCGGAAAGTTTGGCGGAAATTACTTTCGCCTGGATCTTACTGTTCCTTTGATATTGGGAGGGGTGGCAGGAGTCTATTTTGGAGGGAAAATGGCTTCTTTCATGAAAGATCAATGGTTGAAAGTGATGATGGCCGTTGCAATTATAGGTGTGACGATCCAGGTGCTATTCGAATATTTATATCACACTTTACAAATCTCGTTATCTCTTGCACTCATTGTACTGACTGTTGTCTTTGTCATGATACTGGCAGGGACATACATGATGGGAAGACCCCAAAGAGCCAATGAAGGCATAACAAACAAAAGTTCTAAGCTGGGAGGATGAAGAATGAACTTACTGGAAACGTGGACATTATCCGATTCAATGTACGATGAAATAGAGGAAGCATGCAAGACTCTCTATATTGAATCGTTGAAAGACTTGCCGCCGGATGTCAGGAAAGCGATGCAAAAAGCATATGACAAGGAAACCCATGAAGTGGCCAAGTCTATTTTAGGAACCATTCTAAAAAACATTACAACAGCAGATGAACAAAAGAATTTGATTTGCCAGGATACTGGAATCCCCATCTATTGGGTGAAAGTCGGTAATGAAGTAAGATTTGACGGAATGAGACTGGAAGAGGCCATCAGAAAAGGGACGGAACGTGCAACGCTTGAGCATCCGCTCCGCAGCAGTATCGTTCATCCGATTACAAGGAAAAATAACGGAACAAGCACAGGTTACAGGATTCCCGTCATTCATTGGGAATTTACAAAGGGCGATGAAATAGAAATCTTAATGATTCCCAAAGGATCGGGCTCCGAAAATATGAGTTATCTGAAAACCTTGATCCCTGCGGAAGGCTTGAATGGCGTGAAGAAGTTTATTCTGGAATGTGTATTTGAATCAGGAGCAAACCCTTGCCCGCCTACAGTTGTCGGAGTTGGAATCGGAGGATCGGCGGATTTATGTGCTGTATTGGCTAAAAAAGCGACTTCACGTCCGGTAGGAGAGCCTAATCCTGATCCGGAGATTGCCAAGTTAGAACAGGAAATGCTGGATGCCATTAACGAAATGGGGATCGGTGCCAATGGTTTGGGAGGGAACTCCACTGCTTTGGCTGTCCATATCGAGACTGCCCATACACATATGACCATGAACCCGGTGGCTGTAAATATGATGTGCTGGCCTGCGAGAAGGATGCGTGCAACAGTGAAACAAGAAAGTCTAAAAATCTCTTACTAAAATGAGTTGACAAATATTTATATTTATGGGAATATTTTTAAAAATTTAAGTGTTCTTTAAAAAGGGAGGTTGTCATGTGCACTATCATTTGCAAACCCCATTAACGGATGAAGACATCCGAAAGCTGTCTGTTGGTGATACCGTTACAGTTGATGGGCATATTTTCGGGATTAGGGATGCCAACTTAATCCGCATTTTTGATCAGGGAATTGAGCCTCCGGAAGATTTGATTCCACAATTGAAAGGGGCGATTGGCCTTCATACCGCTCCAAATGTAAAAAAGAACGATGATGGAACCTATGAAAAGATTTGCGTCGGTACTACCACCAGTACCAGAATGGATCGCTTTACCCCCGGGCTTTTATCAAAATACGGGATGAAGGCGATCTGCGGTAAAGGGGGTCAATATAAAGAAGGAACACAGGCAATGAAAGATCATACGGGTGTATATTTGACAATTGTGGGTGGGGCTGCAGCACTGGAAACAACACAAATTGAAGAGATTGAAGAAGTATGGTGGGAAGACTTGATGCCGGAAGCCATTTGGAAATTTAGAGTGAAGAACTTCGGTCCGCTCATTGTATCTATAGACAGCAACGGAAACAGCATGTATAACCAGGTCAAATCGGAGGCCAGAGAAAGGATGGAAAAAATCTACGAAAAAATGGGCATATCATAACCTTTTAAGTACATAGACTGAAAGGTTGAATGTCTTCCATTCCTGTTAGATTGAAAGCGTTTTAAAACAAATTATTTGAGCAGGGGGGCTTCAGTTGAAGAAAAAGTTTCGTATTTTATCACTAGTGACCGTACTTATGTTCATGCTGGCTGCATGCGGAGGAGGAAGTAATTCTGCGGGCGGTTCTGATTCCGGCGGAAGCGGAAATGGGGAAATTGAAGAAATTACAATTAAGTTCTCACACGTTGGTTATGCAGGAGCACCTAAAACAGCCGGAGCTGATAAGTTCAAAGAAATTTTGGAAGAAAAAAGTGATGGGAAGATCACAGTGGAAGTATATCCTGCGGGACAGCTTTATGGGGACCGCGAGGAACTGGATGCTCTTTTGGCGAATAACGTACAAATTATCAATCCATCCATGACAAAGATGGTCGTGTACAACCCTCAGTTCCAAATTTTAGATATCCCGTTTTTGTTTAAAACAAGAGAAGGATTCTTTGATTTCTGGGATAACGGTAAAGGACAAGAACTGCTGGGTACGCTGGAGGATAAAGGAATGGTTGCTCTCGCCATGTGGGAAGGCGGATTTAAGCAATTTGTCAATGACCGCAATCCGATTACAAAGCCGGAAGATATGGAAGGTCTAAAGTTCCGCATTCAAGCCGGGGATGTTCTCGAAAGCCAATTCAAAAACCTTGGTGCTGATGCATCTGTTATTCCTTATAACGAAACATATACCGCGCTGCAAACAGGAGTAGTGGATTCTACAGAAAATATATTGGCCAATATTTACTCTTCAAAATATCAAGAGGTTCAAAAATACTTAACGATTTCAGATCATGGGCGTTTGGACTACCCAGTTTTAACCAATACAACTTTCTGGAACAGTATCAATGACGCCACGAAAGATGTCATTATGGAAGCCATGGCCGAAGCAACAGAATTTGAGCGGGAAGAAGCACAAAAACTGGCTGATCAATATAGGGAAGAACTCGCACAAGACATGGAAGTGAACGAATTGACAGACGAAGAAAAAGAAGTGTTCATTGAGAAACTCCAGCCTTTATATAAGGAATTTGAAGACATCATCGGCAAAGAATATATGGATGCAGCAAGAGAAAGTTAATCAGAAGTGATCCAGCAATTAAAGAGCGTGAATAATACGGGCCGCTTTCAGGCACTGCTCACATACCATTCACGCTCTGCTTCTTATTGGCAGCCGTTCCATTTATAGAATGTAACTCCAATTGCCCTTGGCTTTAACGGTTTTGAGGACAAACTGCGTGTTGAAAAGGAGTTGAAATTCATGAAGAAACTTTACAAGTTATTTACATCATTTGAAAGCATTTTTTCGGCGGTGTTTATTATCGGAGGACTGGGACTGATCATTTACGGAGTGTTTATGCGGTATATTCTTGGCGATGGGCAGTCATGGGTGGATGAAGTATCGAAATATGTCATCATTTGGGGAGCCTTCATGGGGTTTTCCGTAGCCTTACGGGATGGCTATCATATCCGTATTGAATTTTTATATGACAGGCTTTCAAAAAGGGGAAGACGTTATCTCGATATGTTTGGTTCAGTTGTAGGATGCATTTTCTCAACTGCACTATTGTTTTATGGGTGGCAGCTTGTTTCCTTTCAAATTACCTCCCAGCAGCGTTCAATTGATTCAGGTCTTCCAATGTGGCTCGTTTTTTCTATCATCCCAGTTACCGGTTTATTCCTTACTATCCGTTATCTCCTTTTTATGTTCAAAACGGTTAAAGGCGAAGCAGGTGAAAGTGGAACTGAACTTGAGTTAAAGCGCGTGTTAGAAGAAAGCCAGAAAAAGGAGGTTAAAACATCATGACAACAGTAGGTTTGTTTGGCCTCTTTGGTGCATTAATGGTACTTCGGGTTCCTGTAGCTATCAGTTTAGCTCTGTCTTGTGCAGTATTCCTTGCATTATCAGGCTTCAATCTGTATATGATTCCACAAAGAATGTTTACAGCTTTAGATAGTACAACATTAATGGCGATTCCGGGCTTTGTTTTTGCTGGCGCTGTAATGGCAAAAGGAGGGATTGCGAAATATTTAATTAACGCACTTCGTTCCTGGTTAGGTCATCTTCCCGGAGGTTTGGCCATTGTTGCTATTTTCGCTTGTGCTTTGTTTGCTGCCATATCCGGTTCAAGCCCTGCTACTGCTGCAGCGATTGGAGCCATCATGATCCCTGCTATGGTGGATGCAGGATATGATAAAAGATATGCCATGGGTCTTGTGGCTGCAGCTGGTACCCTTGGTATATTGATCCCCCCGAGTGTACCGATGATTATATATGGTACAGTTTCAGAAACTTCCATCGGCAAGCTGTTTACAGCCGGAATTTTGCCGGGGATTATGTTAACGCTGATCCTTATGATCACCGCAGTCATTCGAGCGAAAATAGGCAATCAGGGAAGAGAAGAAAAAGTTCCATTGGCGGACAGATGGAAGCCGTCGCTAAAGGCAATCTGGGCTGCCTTGCTGCCAATCATCATTTTAGGCGGAATATACGGAGGAATAGTAACTCCGACAGAAGCCTCCGTATTGGCTGCAGTTTATGCCATTATTGTATCTGTCTTCATTTATCGTGAGCTTTCCTGGAAAGAATTTAAAGACGTGGCCATGGATACAGTCAACACAACGGGGATGATTTTCCTCATTATTGCCGGAGCAATGCTCTTTGGCATGTATCTAACCAATGAGCAAATTCCGCAAAAGATTACATCTATGCTTGTAGATTCCAGCCTCGGCTATTGGGGCTTCCTGATCCTTGTAAGTTTGGTATTGTTCATCATGGGAACCTTCCTTGAAGCCGTTGCGATTATTTTAATTACGCTGCCGTTACTCATGCCAATTTTCGCAGCGATGGATATTAACATTTATCATTTTGCCGTTATCATGGTCATCAACCTGGAAATTGCCATGATCACTCCTCCGGTCGGATTGAACTTATTTGTCGTCAGTTCAATAGGAAAATCCAGATTGGGAGAGGTTGTACGAGGGGTATTGCCATTTATTGCATTGATGATTATTGGAATGGTCCTGGTTATGATTTTCCCGAAAATCTCACTATTCTTAGTTGACTTTATGAAAGGGTGAGGCTGGTGATTCATAGACTAAAAGAATAAACTTAATAAAAATGGTAAGGGGATAGTCCATGTTTAATGCTAATTTTTCAAAGACAAGCGTAGCGGACAAAGTGGCGGAACATGTAAAGGAACTGATTGTGGAGGGAAAGATTGCTCCTGAAGAAAAACTTCCATCAGAGCGGGAGATGTCTGAAAAGTTAAATATAAGCAGGAATACGGTGAGGGAAGCTTATAAAATTTTAGCGACATTGGGTTATGTGGAGATTAAGCATGGATTGGGAGTATTTGTATCAAGTAAAAACAAAACCATTGACCAGTGGGCAGCCAGTTTCTTTTTAAAGAATGACCAGGTACTGGAATTGTTCGATATTCGAATGCTTTTAGAAAAGCAGAGTGTAAAGTGGGCCGCGGAATTGGCAACGGAAACCCAGATTCAAACTCTCCAGGAACACGTACAACATTCTTTTACACTCTTTCAGAGTACAGGCATTAAAGAAAGTGCACCGCTTCTTGCCAAGGCAGATCAAGAGTTTCATTTAATGCTCGCCGAATTTTCCGGGAATTCTGTCCTTTATCGGATTATGCGTAATTTAATGGAATTATTTCATGAGGTCCATAAGGAAACGATTGAAATTCCCGGAAGACTTTTTAAATCCATTCAGGAACATGAAAAAATTGTTGATTCTATCATCAGAAAGGATATCGAAGAAGCTGGAAGTAAAATGCTCCATCATTTGGAGAGTGTCCGGGAGGATATTATAGCGAATATCAGTCAGGAAAATGCAAACCCGCTGTAAAAGGGAGAGAGGGAGATGCTGCATGCTGGATCTGGCAATTATCGGGGCTGGTCCTTACGGGCTGTCCATTGCCGCCCATGCAAAAGAAGCAGGATTAAATTATAAAGTCTTTGGATATCCAATGGATTTTTGGAAAACAAAAATGCCTCCTGAAATGTTTATCCGTACACAGCTTGACTACACAGGACTTTCCGATCCGCATAATCAATTTACGCTTCGGGCCTATGAGAAAGAGAAAAATACAACCTTGAATTATCCGATTCCCAGGTCGATTTTCGTTGATTACGGGCTTTGGTTTGCCGAGAAAACGAATATTCTCATAGATCCGGTACTGGTTAAAAATATCACTCAAAAAGATAATTTCTTTCAATTAAAAACCGAAAATGATTCTGTGGAACAAGCTAAGCATGTGGTTGTAGCAGTCGGGGTAACCAATTCAAAGTATATTCCGCCTAATTTAGCATCTCTTCCTGCAGACTTGGTATCTCATACTTCTGACCATACAGAGTTTAACCGGTTTCAAAATCAACATGTGATTGTTTTAGGAGGAGGCCAAAGTGCATGGGAGGCAGCCGCTTTGCTGCATAAAGCAGGTGCCGTTACAGAGTTGGTTTACCGGAGACCCTATCGTCTGCCCCCCATTGAAGGAATCAATGCAAACCAGCGGGAGATCGCCGATAAGTTTTACTTTTATCCGGATGAGAAGAAGAAAGAGATAAGAAATTGGCTGGAATTGCCGACCGTTTCAGATTTCCTTGTTCCGCTGGTTGAAGGCAAAGTAAAGCAAAGACCGAGTACTTCTATAAAGGAAGCAAGAGCAAGAGATGACGGAAGACTGGATGTAACCTACAGCGACGGGATGACAACGATAGCCGATCATATTATTGCTGCTACAGGTTATCGCTTTACTCCGGGGAATTTAGATTTTCTTACTGATTTGCTAAAAGACATCCAGTTAAATGAGGCAGGCGAGCCTCAGGTGAATGAGTTTTTTGAAAGTACAGTCACGAACCTTTTCTTTGCCGGACCAGCTGCAGGATTTCATCATGGTCCTGCGTTTCGGGTGATGGCCGGTGTATGGAGAACATCCGAAGTATTAATTGATTATGTGGAAAGAGGTAAAAATAAAGTTTTTCAGTAGGCATTCTGCAATAGTCAAAGAGACTGGCTGATGACAACTATTGGACATTTAAGGATGGACCAGAAGAAGAGGTCTTGCCGGATCGGATGACAGACTTTAAACATATGAGGGATAAGCAAATGAAGAGATTTCAGGCGCACGAATTACATACCTTTTCAACAAAGGTATTGACACAAGCCGGAGTCAGCCAACAGCATGCCCGGCTGGCAGCCGATGCTTTGATTCAAGCTGACTTGGAAGGGGTGGACAGTCACGGTATTTTAAGATTGGCAGTGTATGTCAAAAGAATGGAAGAAAATCGAATCAACCCAAGGCCTCATATAAAATTCTTTGAAAGCAGCCCAACGGTTTTATCAGTAGACGGAGATAATGGCCTGGGACACATTGTCAGCACGATTGCCTTGGATCGTGGAATTGAAATGGCAAAAAACCTGGGGCTGGCAGGAATTGCTGTTCGGAACAGTAATCACTTTGGGACAGCTTCCTACTATTGTCAAAGGGCTTGTAAACACCGATTGGCTTCCATCGTATTGACCAACTCGCCTGCGGGTATTCCTCCTTGGGGAGGGAGAAAGGCTTTTCTGGGAACGAACCCGATTGCATTTGGGTTTCCGACAGGAACGGATGTACCTGTGATGATCGACCTTTCCACGAGTGTGGTGGCCAGAGGGAAAATTATGGCAGCCGAAAAACAAGGTGAAGCTATACCAGATGGATGGGCCATCGATGAGAACGGAAAAATGACCAATGATCCTTCTGCTGCATTGCGGGGAGCAGTGTTACCTTTAGGCGGTGCAAAAGGATCCGCTTTGGCACTGGCTGTAGAAATATTGGCAGGGGTATTGACAGGGGCTGCCTTTGCTCCGAATGTTACTAGCATTTATCAAGATCAAGTGACTGAACAAGCAAATATCGGTCATTTGTTTATCTTAATAGATATTGAAAAGTTTATGGATTACAGTGAATTTACCTCGTCTTTGAATGATTTACTGCGGAGCATGAAAAGTGTACCGAAAGCTCCTGGTACGGAAGAAATCCGCTACCCGGGAGAGCGAAGAAGTCAAGAACAGGCGAAGAGACTGGAAGAAGGGATTCCTGTACCTTTGGCCGTAGTCAATGAATTAATAGAGCTTGGACAAAAATACGATGTGCCATTTCCAGAAAAAAAGTTGATTCCATAGCGGAATCAACTTTTTTGAGTTGTATTCATTAGGAAGGGGAGCGTACAGACATTCAACTGTACGGTCATCCCTTTTATCTTTCCAACTCTACTAATAAATCCCCCGGTTGAATGGCATCCCCTGCCCGGACATGAATATCCTTCACGATGCCGGAAAATGGCGCCTGTACGGTGGTTTCCATCTTCATGGCTTCGGTCAGGACGAGGTGGTCGCCTTTTTGGACCTTTTCCCCTTTTTCCACGAGGACCTTCAGGACGGTTCCCGGCATGGTCGCGCCGATGTGGGCTTCGTTTTTCGGATCGGCCTTTTGCTTCATGACTACCGTGGATTTGATGTTCTCATCCTTGATCACCACTTCCCTCGGCTGGCCGTTCAGCTCGAAATAGACGACCCGTGTGCCGTCTGCCTGGGGCTGCCCGATGGAG
>NZ_JBHUEO010000010.1:0-14477 GCF_042680885.1 Siminovitchia sediminis
TTTGCACACTGAAGTGCAAATCAATTATATAGGAGGTGGCTCAGTTATGGCAGAGGTGGCTCTAAATCATGTCATAGGTGGCTCTAAAATATGGCAGAGGTGGTATTATCCGATGTCTTTATTCAATTGTGGATGACCATCATTTCTAGCAAAGATAAACTTGTTGTCATTATAAAAGTCTCCCTGTTGTAGTTTTAATTCCTTTTGTTTTATTTCATGTCTCTTTAACATTTTTACAAGCATTGTATCAATTCGGATCGTACGAATCGAACCAACTGTTTTAGGTGTAAGTAGTTCATATTCCTTTATATTGTTACGTGGGTTATATAAGGTTTTCGTAACGCGTATAGAGTTTGCTTCTGTATTAAAATCACTCCACTTAAGAGCAAGTAGTTCTCCAATACGTAAACCAGTATAGGCTAGTGTTGTGAATAGTAAATAATCCATTTCTAAACCATCTGATTTAGCTAATTGTAAAAAATGTGCAAGTTCCTCTTTTTCTAAGAATTTTACTTCATTCTCTTGATTTTCAATATCCTCAATATTTACTTTAGGCTTAGGCAATTGAACATTTTCTGTTGGATTATGTTTAATTAGTTCCAATTCAACCGCATGCTTAAAAATCATCCTACCGCAGGCATGAATGCCACTTACATAGTTTCGACTATATTTTTCAGATAGTTCAACTATTCGTTTTTGGTAAATATGTTTACTAATTTTCTTAATCGGTAAATGTCCCCAAACAGATATAAAATGTTTCATTTCCTTGTTACGAGCCCTAACACTACTAACTTTTGCATTTTGTGCATAGACCTTAATCCATTCGAGAGCGAACGATTCAAATGTCGTTTTTGTTTCTTTAATAAATTCTCCATTTTCAATTTCAAGTTCTACCTTTCGAGCTGCTGAAGCGGCTTCTTTTTTCGTGAGAAAACCTGATTTTGTAATCTGTTTCTGTTTTTGTGTTAATGGGTCCATACCTAGAGATACGGTATAAGACCATTTCCCATTACTTCTTTTTCGTAAATATGCCATTTTATTTTTTTCTACTCTCCTTCATATTTTTTCTTTCTCGTTTTTTACGTTGGTTGAAAGTATTTTCACAGGTGCTTCTTTTTCTACCTGGTAAAGGGGAACAAAATTTTTGAGACCCATGAATTGGTTCAAATAATGCACCGCAATTAATACACTCCTCAAGTTTAAGGTCTTTAAAAATAGCTTGTTTTAATTGGAAGCTTGCGACTTCCGTAAGGTTGTTAAATTTCATAGCAGGTACAATATTGCCATCAATGACACGTGTAGCTGTTTCCCCTGCTTCAAGGTCTTTAAGTTTAAGGTTTAAATAAGTGAAGGCAATAGTTTTTATGTCTGTTTCATCTTTAACCCGCTCCCAAGTATTATTTAATTCATCGCCTACCTTATTAAGTTCAAGTAACTTATCTGGGTTACCTTTGAACGCTTCATATACCTTTTTCAATTCACCTCCTCTCAAGAATAGTTTTGAATCATTAAATATATAGTTGGCGTATTCCTCAGAAGATAAAGCTTCCCTAAACAGTGCTTGGTGCCTTTGGTTAAATGTAGCTTGGTTTTCAAATTCATGTTTAATTTTTGTCATAATCTCAGCATTTTCTTCTACTATGTCGTTCCACATTCTTAATATCTGTTGAAATTTAACTAACTCTTGAAAGAAGAGCAAAGCATTCATTTCAACAGAAACCGTCTCGACATCGTTAATAAATGAAAGATTAGAATTAAAATGCTCATCATTTTCCTGTATTGATAAGTTGAACGGTATCCCATAATTTTTTATAAACTTCATTACTGACTTTTCATCGCAGATATTTATTTTGTTCATTTCCAGATAGAGCTCTGGGGTGTTATAAAGCAATAATATCTCCGTTATAACTTCAAAAATCATGTCTATTCTTTTAATTTGTCGATTTTACATAAAAAAACTTTATACGCATCTTCTTCACCCAGTATCTAAATTTCCCATTTTCTTTATTGGGCATTCCCTTCGCTTGAACTGTAATTTGTTCCGGACCCAATATTTATTCTATTTTGTTAAATTGCATATTTAATTAATTAAAAAAGGTATGCTTTTATGAAAACAGGGGGAACATAGAATTGAAATTAACATAGGAGGTTTTGTTATGAACAATTTAACAGAACTTGAAGTGGAAAATTTGCGCCATTTAATTGGTGGACATGGATTGGTTACAAAAAAGTTAGAAACATATGCACAAAATTGTCAGGACGCCGAATTAAAAATTATTTTACAAAGAGATGCCCAAGCTGCAAAACAAGCCCAACAACATCTAATGACATTTTTAGGTTAGGAGGAATGAAAAATATGTTTCAAGATAAAGAAATTGTGAGCGATTATTTAGCTGGGTTAAATGCAAGCTTAACAGGATATGCCCATATGATTACCCAGTCGAATAATTCTGAATTACGTCAAGCATTAATACAACTAAGAAATCAGGATGAATCTCGTCAAAGAACATTGTACAGTTATGCACTGCAAAAGGGATATTATCAACCAGCCGCACCTGCTTCAGAGGAAGTAGTCCAACAACTTAAATCACAATTAACACAAGAACAATAATATTATTTTTTTAGAAGCCAAGCTTCCTTATAGGTAGTAATAAAAAATAAGCAGTTCAATTGGACTGCTTATTTTTTATTGCATATCAAAGTTTATAAGTGAAGAAATGATAACGTACTATTGAATTTACAAGATGAAGTAATTTATTATTCATACTAGCTGTGCCTTTATTTATGGATAATTTTATATATGTCATTCCGAATTTTATTCGAAAAATATTTATATTTAGCTTATAATGAAGATGGGGTGACATGATGGCACGTGAAGGAAAATTTACAAAAGATGATTTGTATAAGGCAACCAATCATCTATTATTGCAACATGGCTATGCGGGATTTCATTTTGGTCTACTGGCTAAGAAATTGGATATAAGTAGAGCAGCTTTGTATAAATACTTTGATAATAAAGATGAATTGATTACGGAATATATGGAATTTGAAATGGAGCGATTCATGCAGGAACTTGAAAAAATAAAAAAATATCCACACTTTGAAGATCAACTAGACTATTTACTAGGAGTTATTTTTAAATATAGTAAAATCCATCAAATACTTTCTATGGTCTTCCAAATACCAAAATCTGATCATCCAAAAGTAAATGAAACCTTGGAACAGTTAGAGTATCAACATGGAAAAATGTATACATATTTAAACAATTTTATCCAATTAGGAAAAAGTGAAAAACTATTAAAACTTGAATTTCCTAATCGCCTAATATTAGGATTTATTTTTCAAACAGTAAATATTCCTAATTACTCTAAATTACCAGAACAGGAATGGAAAAACTTAATGATACAATTTCTTCGCCATGGAATGTTTGTCGAAAGAAGTTGACACTTGTGTAACTTTGATTCATAATGAACTTGTTACGTAAGTGTCTTTTTTTTATATAAAGTTACACTTCTGTAACCGTCGGATCCGATTTACATTTAGTATTATTCAAGTAATCTGAACAATGAGGTGAAATGATGTTTTTAGCTTTAAGAGAATTAAAACATGCAAAATTACGTTTTGTTATGATCGGTATGATTCTCGTATTAATTTCTTGGCTTGTTTTTATATTATCGGGGTTAGGAAATGGACTTTCTTCCCTTAGTGCGGCAACATTCAAAAACATGGATACGGATTATGTTGTCTTTGAAGATGGGTCTCGCCATTCTATGTTAAGATCAGTCATATCTGAAGATTTATCTGAAGAACTCAAAAAACAGGAATACGTTAAGGATGCAGCTCCAATGGGTTCCCGCACTGCGGTGGTTCTTAAAGAAAATGCAACAACTAATGATGAAAAAATCGATGTTTCCCTTCTTGGTGTTAATCCGGGAACATTTTTAGAACCAGAAGTCATTGAGGGAAATCCATTAGCAGAAGGAAAAGACCTTGAAGTAATTGTTAATGATGTGTTAAAGAACCAAGGTATAAAAATCGGCGACACTCTTGAAATTGAAGGTTCTGATGAAGTTATTAAAGTTGTTGGTTTTGTTGAAAATGAATCATTTAATCATTTGCCTGCTGTATTTATGACAATGGATTATTGGCGTAAGATTCATTTTGCAGCAACAGGTTCAGATATGGGTGTTACTAACCCAGTCAATGCAATTATGCTTCAAGGGGAGAATATTGTACCGGAGGATATCAATCAATCGGTTGAAGGAATTGAGACAGCAACGAAACAAGAAGCGATTAATGGAATTCCGGGATATACAGCTGAAAATGGAACGATTATGATGATGCTTGGCTTTCTCCTAGCAATTTCTGCATTTGTTATTACTGTTTTCTTCTATGTGATAACGTTGCAGAAGTCGAATCAATTTGGAATTATGAAAGCAATTGGCGCAAGTAACGCCTTCCTCGGACGAGCTGTTGTTTCCCAAGTATTCATGTTAGCGGTTATAAGCATTGGGTTAGGAATTCTTTTAACTTATGGAACTGCAGCGATTTTACCAGAGGCAATGCCTTTTACACTTGATCCTATACTTGTCATCATTTATGCAATCATACTACTTGTGGTATCTGTTTTAAGTTCCCTTTTTTCCGTTCGAAAAATAACGAAGATAGATCCACTTCAGGCAATTGGGAGGGTTGAGTAATGAAAGGAATTCACTTTGAAAATGTATCTAAGCACTATAAAGAAGGAGACAGAACTTTTACTGCTTTAAGCAATGTTTCCATCTCGGTTAAACCCGGCGAATTCGTTGCAGTAATAGGTCCTTCAGGTTCGGGAAAAAGTACATTTCTCTCCATTGCTGGCGCTCTTCTTCAACCGTCTGAAGGGAACGTCATAATAAATGGGACACAACTTTCCGATTTGAAGCCGAAGGAACTTTCGAAATTAAGATTAGAACAAATTGGTTTCATTTTACAAACCTCAAACCTTGTTCCATACTTGACAGTTCTTGATCAATTGTTAGTTGTAAAGAAAATGAAAGGTTCTATTACAAATGAAGATAAACAATTAGCTAAAGAATTGTTAGAAGAAGTTGGTTTAGGAGAAAAATTAAAAAAATACCCTGATCAGTTATCAGGAGGAGAAAGACAACGAACCGCAATCGCTCGTGCATTAATAAATGATCCGAATATCATTCTTGCTGACGAACCAACAGCGAGTCTTGATACACAACGAGCCTTTGAAATTGTTGAACTAATGAAAAGCGGATTGAAATCAAGAAATAAAGCGGCAATCATGGTTACCCACGATGAACGTTTATTAAAATATTGCGATAAAGTTTATAAAATGGTAGATGGAAATTTAACATTATCTGAAGAGCAAAGTGCGGTTCAGTAAACAAAAGAGTCAGTATCTCACTTACGATGGTGGGGGACTGGCTCTATTTAATTACGGACTTTTCTTTATCAATATTAGGTGAATGTAACAAAAGTATCAGACAATCAAGTTCCGTACAAGACTCCTTTCGAATTATACAAAAGTAACATTTATTGTGCATGATACATAGGATACATATGACAATAATGGAGGAGTGAGAAAATGTATTATTCACCTAATATGTATCCGAATTACTATGTAAATGTTCCAATGCACCAGATTCGTCAACAGCCTATATATTGGAGTTACCCACAAGCAACAAATACAGGGAGTTTTTATCAACCAATGCAAGTAGAGGAAAGAGCAGAAAATATGGTGTTTAGAGATCAAGGGAAACAGCCATTTGTAATAAATATTGAGGAAGCTGCGGAAAGGAATCGTACCTTTCGCACGGCAATATGGACTGGAAATCATTTGCAAGTCGTATTAATGAGTATTGCTGTTGGGGAGAGCATTGGTTTAGAAGTTCATCCAAATGTTGATCAATTTCTACGTATTGAAGAAGGTCAGGGACTTGTTCAAATGGGTGACACCGAAAATAATTTGAACTATGAAAGAAGGGTTTCTGAAGATTATGCTATCATGGTTCCTGCTGGTAAGTGGCATAATTTAACAAACACTGGAAATAAGCCCTTAAAGTTATATACCATTTATGCACCTCCAGAACATCCATTTGGAACGATTCACCAAACGAAAGCAGATGCAATAGCTGCGGAAGAAACCGGTAATTCGGCCAATCCAACTTATTTCGGTAGAACTCCAGATGAATGGGTACAGTATACAGAGTTTTTAGTGAAAGAAGGATTAGAAGATGTTAAGAGAGGAATAAATGCTACACATATCCTTCAAGAGTTTATTCTCATGGGAGTTCTAGTCGGAAAAGGTTATTCTCCTGAAAGAGCATATGAAACAGTAGAAGAATGGGAACGTACGGGAGAATCAAAACTTCTTCAGCAGAGTAAAAATATGTAATGCTTTCTTATTGTAAAAGGGAGTTTATCATTTTTGATGAAACTCCTTTTTGATTTTGTTTTAAAGAAAAATCAAAATGGATAATAATTTAAATTTAGTACTTTACAATAGGCATATAAAAATTTAGATAACAAGGTTGACATTTTACCCCAGGGGGTATACTATTGGTCTTGTAATTGATTTTCAACAAGCTAAATCAATGGAGATTTATAAAAGGAATTCTGCAAACGTCGTTATCAATAACGACTAATTTATTGCCAAATATTATACCCGTATGGGTATCATGAACGCCAAGCTTGCAAATTTTTTTATTGAAAATAAATACCATAGGGGGTAACTGTATGATTCAAGCAAATCACCAATTAGATGCAAAAGGCTTAGCTTGTCCAATGCCAATTGTGAAAACAAAAAAAGCAATTACGGATCTTGAAGATGGTCAAGTATTGGAAGTTCAAGCTACAGACAAAGGATCCAAAGCTGATTTAGCAGCATGGGCAAGTACTGTTGGACACCAATATCTAGGAACATTGGAAGAAGGCGATGTTCTTTATCATTACATTCGCAAAGGCTCTAATGAACCAGAAGTGGAAAAAACATTTGAACACACTGTTTCACTTGATGAAATTGAATCAGGTGACGGTTTAATTTTAGATGTACGTGAAGCAGCAGAATATGCATTTGGTCATATTCAAGGTGCAACGTCCATTCCAATGGGTGAATTAGAATCACGCCTTGAAGAATTGGATAAAGAAGAAGAAATCTATGTAATCTGCCGTACAGGGAAACGTTCTGATTTGGCAGCACAACTATTAGCAAACAATGGTTATAAAAAAGTTTATAACGTTCTACCGGGTATGAATGAGTGGAACGGAAAAATAACAAAAGAAATCTAGGGGGAATTTATTATGTCAGAAAAAGTAGCTATTATCGCAGCAAACGGTGGAATGTTTGATGCATACAAAGTATTCAATATCGCAACAGCAGCAGCAGCTTCAGAAAAAGAGGTACAAATCTTCTTCACTTTTGAAGGACTAAACTTAATTCATAAAAAAGCAATGCACGCTTTAGAAATGCCAGCAGGAAAGGAACATTTTGCTGAAGGGTTTGAAAAGGCAAATGTTCCTACTATCCCACAACTAGTTGAGATGGCACAGGAACTAGGTGTTAAATTTATAGCATGTCAAATGACAATGGATGTTATGGGACTTACGAAAGAAGATTTCGTTGATGGTATAGAAGTTGGTGGAGCAGTAACATTCCTAGAATATGCAAAAGATGCATCACCAACATTAACTTTCTAATTAGATGATCAATCTTTATGCAGTGGAGAAATTCTCCACTGCTAAAAAATAATTAAAAATATACCTAGGGGGGTAATTTAGTAATGACAGTAAATAAATGGACTGCAGCAGAAGTTGCTCGAAAAGTAATTGATAACGAAGAATTATTTATTTTAGATGTTCGTAATCATGATGCATTTGAGGATTGGAAAATTGAAGGACATAAATTCGAGTATTTAAATATTCCTTACTTCGAATTATTAGATGGTGTAGAAGAGATTTTGCCTAAACTTCCAACAGATAAGGAAGTATTAGTAGTATGTGCTAAGGAAGGATCTTCCGTTATGGTAGCAGAAATGCTTTCTGAAGCTGGTCGTGAAGTTGCATATCTTGAAGGCGGAATGAAATCTTGGAGTAGTTATCTAGAACCAATTAAAGTTTCCGATTTAGAAAATGGTGGGGAGCTATACCAATTTGTTCGTTTAGGAAAAGGTTGTTTATCTTATATGGTAATTTCTGAAGGCGAAGCAGCTATTATTGATGCAGTGCGTTTCACGGACGTATTTACAAACTTTGCGAAAGAAAAAGGGGTAGAAATCAAGCATGTATTTGATACACACCTACACGCAGATCATATTTCAGGTGGACGTCAAATTGCAACAAATACAGGAGCAACTTACTACCTACCACCAAAAGATGCGACAGAGGTAGTGTTTGATTACACGCCTCTTACAGAAGGATTAAATGTAAAAATTGGTGCATCTCAAATTGATGTAAATGCACTTTATTCACCGGGTCATACCATAGGTTCTACTTCATTTGTTATCGACAATCAGTTCTTGCTAACAGGTGATATTTTATTTATCGACTCCATTGGTCGTCCCGATTTAGCAGGACTTGCGGAAGATTGGGTAGGTGACTTACGAGAAACACTATATTCCCGTTATCGTGAACTAGCTGAAGACCTAGTGGTGTTACCTGCACATTTCATGATTATTGATGAGTTAAATGAAGATGGTACAGTGGCTAGAAGATTAGGTGATTTGTTCAAAGATAATCATGGCTTAAACATCGAGGATGAAGCGGAATTCCGTCGTACTGTTACAGATAACCTACCACCACAGCCAAATGCGTATGAACAAATTCGTCAGGTAAACATGGGTAAAATTACACCTGACAATGACGAACAAATAGAAATGGAAATTGGTCCTAATCGTTGTGCAGTTCGCTAATTAATCAATAGAAATAAAAATAAAATGGAGGTATAACAAATGAACATCACAAAAACATTAAATGCAAAAGGCTTAGCATGTCCTATGCCAATTGTAAAAACTAAAAAAGCAATGGATACGATTAACTCAGGTGAAGTACTTGAAGTACTTCTAACAGATAAGGGTGCTTTAAACGATATCCCAGCATGGGCAAAATCAGGTGGCCACACTGTATTAGAACAAAAAACAGAAGAAGATGTTCTGTATTTCTATATTCAAAAAGGATAAGGAAAACCAAATAGCGGGTAGCATGAACTACTCGCTTTTCTAAATTAGAAAGAAGGTTTAGTAATGGATTTAACTTTTATCATCGTTGTGTTTGCGATTGGGTTTATTGGTTCCTTTTTATCCGGTATGTTAGGTGTTGGGGGTTCCATTATTAAATACCCAATGCTACTTTATATTCCCCCTTTATTTGGTCTAGTAGCATTTACAGCCCATGAGGTTTCTGGAATAAGTGCAGTACAAGTACTGTTTGCTTCCATTGCAGGTGTATGGGCATATCGAAAAGGTGGATACCTAAACAAGCAGCTCATCATTTATATGGGTGGAGCTATCCTGATAGGAAGTCTAATTGGTAGTTATGGATCGATTTTCTTATCCGAGCAAGCAGTAAATGTTGTGTATGGTATTCTAGCTGTGATTGCAGCTGTAATGATGTTTGTACCAAAGAAACAAATGGACGATGTACCATTAAATGATGTTACCTTCAACAAGCCACTAGCGGCAATATTAGCATTAATTGTGGGAATAGCATCTGGTATAGTCGGTGCGGCATGAGGGTTTTTACTTGTACCAATCATGCTTACGGTTTTGCACATTCCAACACGCATGACGATTGCAACAAGTTTAGCAGTAACGTTCATTTCTTCCATCGGGGGAAGTGTTGGTAAACTTGTTACTGGACAAGTAGATTATTGGCCCGCTGCTATTATGATTGTAGCAAGTTTATTAGCGGCACCACTTGGAGCAAAAGTAGGAAAGGGAATGAATACCCGAATTTTACAAGTGATATTAGCACTTTTGATTGCGGGTACTGCTATTAAAATTTGGATAGATATTTTGACTTAAATAATATTTTAAACCTTCTAGATACGAAAATAGACAATAATAAAGGAGATGCAGACTGATGAAAAGTATATCAGCAGTAGAGTTACAAGAGAAAATAAAAAATGGAGAAAAGGTTCATATTATTGATGTTCGGGAAGACGTTGAGGTTGCAGAAGGGAAAATTCCAGAAGCTAAACATATTCCTTTGGGTGATATACCTAATTCTTTAGAAAAACTCGATAAAAATAAACATTATTACATGGTTTGTCGTTCTGGTGGAAGAAGTTCAAGTGCATGTGAATTTTTAATTAATCAAGGGTACAATGTTACGAATATGACTGGCGGAATGTTAGCGTGGCAAGGTGAAATAGAATAGGAGGCTTAAATATGGGAAAAAAAGTACTGATTGTTGGTGGGGTTGCTGGTGGAGCTTCTGTCGCTGCACGAGTCAGAAGATTAGATGAAAGTGCAGAGATTATTATGTTTGAAAAAGGTCCTCACGTATCCTTTTCGAACTGTTCGTTACCTTATCATTTAAGCGGTATTGTAGAAGATAGCGAAAAACTTGTTTTAATGTCTCCCGATATCTTTAAGAGTCGCTACAATATTGAAGCTAGGGTACAACAGGAAGTTATTCAAATTAATCGGGATAAGAAAACAATCACTGTAAAAGATTTGATCTCAGATAAAACATACGAAGAGGGCTATGATAAATTGGTGCTTTCCCCCGGTGCTTCACCTATTCGACCAAATTTAGAAGGCATAGACAATTCTAATGTTTTTACAGTACGTAACGTAGTCGATATTGAGAATATCAATTCATATATCAAGCAAAAAGGTATGAAGGATATCGCGGTCATCGGTGGTGGCTTTATTGGAGTAGAGGTTGCAGAAAATCTTAAACTTGCAGACTATAATGTAACATTAGTTGAGTTTGCAAATCAAGTAATAGCACCATTTGATTACGATATGGCTCAAATCCTTCATAAAGAAATGGTGGATCACGGAGTTGAACTTATTCTAGATGATGGGTTAGCTAAAATTTCTGATGGAAATATTACAACAAACTCCGGTAGGAAAATTGATGCGCAGGCAGTGGTATTAGCGATTGGTGTAAGACCTGAAACCAACTTGGCTAAGGAGGCAGGTCTTGAGATTGGAGAAACAGGAGCTATTAAAGTCGACTCCAATTACTTAACAAGTGATAGAGATATTTATGCAGTTGGGGATGCCATTGAAGTGTATCATCGTTTGTTACAAAAACAAACAAGACTAGCACTAGCCGGGCCAGCCCAAAAACAAGCCAGAGTGGCTGCAGACCATATGCATGGAATTCCAACTAGAAATATCGGTGTAATCGGATCATCATCCATCCACCTCTTTGATTTAAATGCAGCATCTACTGGACTTAATGCAAGAACAGCTGAGCAAGCAGGAATGATGTACGATTATGTTTACTTAATGCCGGGAGATAAAGTGGGACTCATGCCAGACAGCAATCCAATGCATTTTAAATTGGTTTATGAATATCCAACAGGTCGAATCTTAGGTGCGCAGGCAATTGGTAAAGGAAATGTAGATAAACGAATTGATGTTATTGCAACCATGATTACAATGAATGGTACGTTGGAAGATTTGAAAGATCTAGAATTGACCTACTCACCAATGCTAGGAACGGCTAAAGATGTCGTTAATCATGCCGCTTTAGTAGGGCTAAATCTACTACAAGGCAGATACAAAGAAGTCAAAGTTTCCCAAGTTCGAGAACTGGTAGAAAGTAATGCTTTTATTATTGATGCACGAGAAAAAGGTGAATATAATGCAGGTCATTTTAAAAACGCAGTTAATATTCCTTTAAGTGAGTTTAGACAGAGACTTGATGAAATTCCAAAAGATCAACCGGTATACATTCACTGTCGTTCAGGTCAAAGAAGTTATAATATGGTAATGGCATTACAAAATTTAGGATATGAGAATGTATACAACATTTCTGGTTCCTATTTGGGTGTAAATCTTTATGAATATTTTAATGATTTAGTTACTGGTAGAGAAAGAATAGTAACTGAATATAATTTTAAATAGATTGACTTAAAATCCGAAGAATATTATTTAACAGTAATGAAACGGAGGTACATTATTTCGTGTATCCTCCATATTTTTTCTATTCTCATGATATGTATAAGTTTTGTTAAAGAAAGCAAAAGCGACTAATAGAAAATAATATTGAAATCTTGACAATATACCTTATGGGGTATATTATTGTTTGTGTAATCCTTATTAAAAGGTGATCAATTATGATTATATATTTGCTAAGTGCAGTTATTGTTTTATTGTGTTATGAATTATATAGAAGGTATTTCCCGATTATGGGAATAACTTGTAAGCATAGAATTGGCGAAAAGTATATCGTTATATTAGATTTAAGAGATTACAACGAAAAAGGAACTTTAAAAAATGTGGCAATGCAGATACCTTACGCTTATTTGAGAAGACACTACAGTGAGATTCCGGATCAGTCACTTCATGTTGTAGCGAGTGATCGAATGGATATTAATCTAGGGGTGAGATTTTTATTAAGAAAAGGATATAGTGTTAGTAGTTTCGAGATTATAGGTTGTGCATGTAAAGGAGGAATAATAGATGGAGTATGATAAATCTGTTATAAATCGTTTAAAACGTATTGAAGGTCAAATTAGAGGCGTATTAAATATGATTGAGCAAAATAAAGATTGTAGGGAAGTAATTACTCAATTATCAGCATCTCGTACTGGTATTGATCGTACAATTGGATTAATTGTAAGCATGAATTTAGAACAATGTGTTCGAGAAAATATTGAAAATGGCGAAGATACGAAAGAACTTGTAAAAGAAGCAGTAAATTTATTAGTGAAAAGTAGATAAAGGTTCTAACAATTTTCTTACTAAAAGGAAATTTAACAGCCTTTTTCTTTTTAAATGAAATATACCCCATTGGGTATGTGATTGAGTTGAGCCTAGTGGAAGTAATTAAATGAAACAATTAGAACAGAAGGTAAAATGACATCAGATAAAAATTAAGAAAAAAGAAGGTGAAGGTAGAGTGGATATTATACAATGGATTTTTATTATTTTGATCGCACTCTTTGTGATCAATCGTTTTATTCCCAAAAAGGGCATTACGAATATAACTGTTCAAGAAGCAAAAGATAAATTTAAGGATAAAAGTGTTCAATTTATAGATGTCCGTACACCGGGTGAATATAAAGCAAATCATCGCAAACCGTTTAAAAATATCCCACTTTCCAATTTGCCTAGCCAAGTAGACAAACTGGAAAAAGATAAAGAAGTTGTTGTTATATGTCAAAGTGGAATGAGAAGTGCAAAAGCAGCAAATATGCTGAAAAAACAAGGATTCGAAAATATTTACAATGTAAAAGGTGGCATGAATGCTTGGTACTAGAAAGGATGGAAGTGATGGCAAAAAAGGTTACCCCGAAATCAGTTGCAAGCCGGCTTCACAACCGGGAAGACGTTTTAGCCTAAAGTATGCAAGGAATTATTGTACTCCCTGTATATTTAGGCTCTCTTTTCATTCATAAAACATACTGCTATTAGGAATATTTTTTGAGTGCTGAATACACATAGTTTTTCTGCTGTTACTTTTCACATGTACTTGTAATTTAGTATAAGAAGTTAAATTTATTTTGCAACTAGTTCAGTTATTTTTTCTTCTAACTGTAAAATCCGGATTGTTAGATCTTCCACAATGCTTTTATTCGATAAAAAATTCAACTCATATAATCTCGATAAATATATAGCTTCCCGAACGGTATTAATACGGTGCTTTTGAAATAACTTACAGATATCATGCATATCTTCCATCAATTTGGAGCTGTCCATATCGTGAAGACTCATTCCGTAAAAAATAATTACATTCATTACTTTACCAGGGATATCGTAAAAGTAGCTATATTTATTAAACATGCCAAAATCTTCTTTATTATAATTCCCTTCATAATTATCTTCCAAATATCTCCATACGAGAAGATTATTTTCACTTTCTAAAAAATCGATTAGTTGTTCATTCGTGTTGTTACCACCATTCAATTTATTTTTACTTTTGTGTGACCACATTTTGACCACGAAACATATATAACGGGATATTTGTATTTTGCAAGAGAAAAATACAGAATAATGCAATCAAAAGTGCATAACTTTGCCAGCCTATTCCGTTAATGATTCTGTCTCGATAACGCGTGAGTCATTCGGTAGCTTTCTCCAGTGAAACTTAAAATGTGAGCGTGATGGATGACCCTGTCCACCAGGGCTGCAGTCAGCCTAGAGTCGACAAAGATGCGGTTCCATTTGTATTTGGCAAGTAAAAAATGTATGAAATGGCATTTAAAAATGCATGCCACTCGCCAACGGCCTTATGAATGTAATAATGACTCTTTGTAACGGAAGCTGTCGCCCGTAAAAAGCAATAGATGC
>NZ_JBHUEO010000011.1:0-58815 GCF_042680885.1 Siminovitchia sediminis
TTTCACTGGAGAAAGCTACCGAATGACTCACGCGTTATCAAGACAGAATCACTAACGGAATAGGCTGGCAAAGTTATGCACTTTTGATTGCACTATTGTGTATTTTTCTCTTGCAAAATACAATTTCGCATCAGTACCTGTTTCTTGTTCCCTTCTCGGGTATTGAGAAGAGTTTATTCGAATTCGATCAACTATTGTTCCAAGCATTCTTTACCAAACCATTATTTTACGGGAAATGGTGATACTTAGGGACAAATTGTAAATATCATATAAAGGTTGAGAATCGTTGATTGTTAATTTGTATTCTAACCGTTTAAATAAAAATATCAAAGTATAATGTAGCAAAAAAGGTATAATTCCCTCAGACGTTGAGGGTATTATACCTTTTTCACAGTAATCAGGGGGAAGAAATTTTTTCAGTTCCCGCAAAATAATTGGTCATTCTTTCGGATATTAAACATGGAGCATTACTTCTTGTTTTAATAGATTTACCGTAACCCTGCTAGTCACTCATGATACTTGGCAGCCATAAAGCAATATCCGGGAATAGAATAATTAAAGCAATAACCGCCAAGTAGAGAGCAACAAACGGAAATGCTGCAGCATAAATTCTACCCATGCTGGTATCCTTAGTAACAGATTTCATAACAAATAATCCCAAGCCAAACGGCGGTGATATAAACCCAATTTCTATACATACTAATATTAATACACCAAACCATAGAGGATCAAACCCTAATGCGCCAGCTATTGGCATATAAATAGGCAAGCTGATCATTAAAATGGATAGACCATCCATGAATAACCCCAAAACTAATAGTATTGCAATTAACATTAATAGAATAAAAATCGGTGCTAAATTTATATCTTGTACGATGCTGATAAGATTTCGTGTTACACCTGTAAAGGATAATATTTCACTAAATAATCGGGAGCCAGCAATAACAAATAAGATTTTCCCAGTGATCTTTATTGTTCCTACTAGGGACTTTTTCATTGTTTCCATATTTAAGCGGCCATGGAAAGCTGCCAATATTGCACTGCCCAAAGTCCCCAAAGCTGCTGATTCCGTTGGTGTAGCAATACCAAGGAATATTAAACCAATTACAAGAAAAATAATGAGGCCCAGTGGCAATATGTAAATGACAGTATGGCTCAATTTTTCTTTTAAAGATATATGTTTTATTTCATAAGTGGGAGCAAGGTCAGGCTGTATGATCGCCCGTATAATTAAATATACTGCAGCTATAGTTGCCATTAAGAGCCCGGGAACAATAATAGCTATAAGAAAGTCTCCTATAGAAAGTCCGCCCATCGATGCCAAAAGAACTCCCATCGAGCTGGGGGGAATCATTGCAGCAAGAACACCGCTTGCTAAAATGGGACCTATTGTCATAGGATCCTTATATCCTTTGTTTCTCATATCCGGTAACATCGTTGACCCTAAAATGGCAGTACTCCCCATGCTTGAGCCCGTTAAAGTTGAAAGCAATGTCCCTCCGGCAACTGTCATTAAGCTTAAACGCCCGGGAAGTCTGCCAAACCACTTATCTACGGCTTCAATCATTTTCGGTGCAATCCCCGACTGAAACATCATTTCACCCATAAAAATGAATAGCGGAATGGGTACAAGTGAAAATGATGTTAAAGAGCCTTCAATACTTTGTATTACATGTATAAGGCCTGCTTCTCCTCCCCAAATAAATATAGCCGTTATGATATTCAGAAATGTAAAAGCAATAGCTACAGGTGTCCTAATCATTAGTAACAATAATAGAGCAGCAACGATGATAATTAATGTTTCAACCCAATTCATTTAGATCCCCCCCTCTTCTCCATTTCCAGCAAGGTTTTGAGCAGAAAAAACTTTTCTATATAGTATTCTGATAAACTCGAATAGCAGCAAGACAGATCCTAGTGGTATGATGATTGCAATATATCCTTTTGGTATCTTAAGAGTGGTCTGGCTTCTAAGGCCGCTTGAAAAATAATCTGCTACTGTAATGAATCCAAACCACACAAGGATAACGCTTACAAAAATACCGATCAATATAATAATGATATCCAGTACGTATTTTACGCGGGGAGATAGGATCGGTTCAATCAGATCGATAACAATGTGATCATTATAACGAAGCAACCATGCTGCCGTTAAAAAAGGCAGGTATAACAGTGTATATTCACTAAGTTCGTGTACCCATGAAAATGAAATATTAAAAAACAATCTGAACACTACTTCCAAAATGATTGATATTGTGATGAACAAGATGAGTAATGCTGCAATAAAAGCAAAAAAGTTTTCAGATACATCTAGATACCTTGATAACTTTTTAACCATACCACTACCTCCCTTTGTATAATAAAATTTTTAAACATATATGATCTCCCATTTCTCCGTACATGGGAGTTTTTCTTAATTTCAGTGCGGAATTGAGTAAATCTTTAAAAGGAATAGTGCTTTTTTTAAACGGCTCTAATTTCATAGTAATTTGCCATACATCAATTCCAAAGCTTATTTTTTAGTTATTTTCATGCCAATGACTTCACCAGTTTACAATCCCAACGATAAACAAGTTATACCGATTAATCGACCTAACAAATGTACAACATAGGATGCCAAAATAGGTGGTGACTTTGTATCTGTTTACCCCATTGGCCGTGGCTATGAAGTTCATTTACTTCATTAATAAACAATATCAAAGGGCAAAGAAAATTGATTTACAATATCCCGTTCATTGCGAAGCAAACATTCCCTTGCCGTAAAATAAGGGTTTTTGCCTTAGTACAAAGAATAAAACAAAAACCTTGCCAGGTTCAGATCAAGTTTGTTGAAGTGTGAATATATTAGTTTCATTCTCACGGGTTAGGACAAACTGGCAAGGTCTTTATTTATAATGGAACCAAGGTCAAGATTATATATATTGCCATTAAGAAATTGGTCATTTACCGCAGGTTAATTATTTTGGATGTTAGTTATTCACTCAATTAGAAAAACATTCAGACAATTACCTTACTGAGATTCCTCTAGTAAAAAGCCTTTGGCTTTTTCAAATTCTTCTTCATCAAGGAAATCTTCAAGTTGTTTCCAGATTGTTTCATTTACAAGTTCATGGAACTTTTTACTTTCCTCGTCTGAAAGCTTGATTACAGATACGCCATCAGCCTGGATATTTTCCATTTCCTTTTCATTCAAGTCTGCAAAGTGCTTCAGCATTTCTTCCTCATATTCAGCTGTTATAGCCATAATTTTTTCCTGTTCTTCTTCTGTAAACTGTGAAAAAGAATCAGAGTTCATCAGAATAACAGCTGATTGTTCAGCAAAAGGCTCATCTATAATATATTTGGTTACCTCTGTCCATCCATCTTCGCTTGGTCCCAGTAGCGGAAAAGCAAATCCATCAACCATATTACGCTCTAGAGCAGTATAAACTTCCCCAGGCAAGGTGTTTACAGGTGTAGCATTTAAGTTTTGAATAATATCCAAATAAAAAGGATTGGATCGAAGCTTTAATCCTTTAAAATCCTCAATCGAATTTACTTCCTTATTTGTCCAAAAATGATAACCAAAACCACCTAACCATCTGCCTAAATAAGTAAGGCCCGCTTGCTCATATTCTTCTGCCAACCAATCAGAATATCCGTTTTCTCTTTCTTCACTAGGTGAGTAAGGAGACAGCCTCAGCGATTCACTTCTTGGAACGATATCGCGCGAATCTGAACCAAAAAAGAAGGCTACATCAACAATTCCGCTTTGTGCAGAACTAAATAGACTATCTTCCGGAACGGCTTCAGGTCCTCCAATTAATTCAATTTCAACATTATCAAGTTCTTCCTCCATCTTTTCTATCCACATGTTTACATTATCTCTTGTATAAAGATGATCCGTTCTTAAGAAAGTCGCTACCTTGATCTTTCTTACTTCTCCACTGCCGTCAGCCCCTGCCCCGGAATTGCTTGATTCTGTAGTGCCACATGCGGCTAATGCCAATATCCCAATAAAAATAACCCCAAATACCAAAAGCTTTAACCTATTTCTCATCAACAGCACCCCTTATTTTTAAAATTTACACAAATGATTATGAACCTGAAGCTCTCCAAATTGGGAGCCGAAAACTGCCTATCAATGAGGTCCCATACCGTATTTATCAATTGAATCAAGCTTTAGCTGAGGAGTGCTTTTACGGTAATGGGATATGCGGACAACGTGCATACCTCGACGCTTCATGGTCCTTTTCAGCTAACCGGTATTCGGTTTGAAGCAAGTGGCAGAACAGTGCCTGCATTATTTTTTACAGCCTGATCATAAATATATTTTCCGACTGTAACATCTGTACTTCCTACTCCAGTCATGAAGGCAATATTTCTCTTGTTCTTTGACCATAAACGATCACTTGTTTCAATGATTTCGCCTATTTCACATATTTCGCTGTTTAGGTTTATTTCTCCGTAATATCTTTCAAGTTCTGTTTTTAAATATGCTTTGTCATCAGAAATGATATGATCTGCATTTGTAAACGATGAATCCCAAGATTTTATTCCATCCAATGACAGGGCCAACGCCCCTTCCTTTAACCAATCAAAATTGATATACGGTGCTGTTGTATTAGAAGTGATGGATAGTGCAATGTCGCTTTGACTAACGAGCGCCTCTAATTCAGAATAGGAGGTAAATTTAACATCTTTGTATACCTTTTCCATTTCTGCACAAAGTCTTTCCCTGGACTCCTTCGTTCTGCTGGTTACCTTAATCTCATTAATTCCTGGAAGTTCTGAAAGAATCGCATGTATGGACCAACGTGCAATCACGCCCGCACCGACTATTCCCAAAACACTTGCATCAGGAGCTGCTAATCTTTTTGCAGCAATTGCTCCTGCCGCTGCAGTTCGTAAGTTGGTCAAGTGCATTCCTTCCATAATACAGTAAGGCAAACCCGTATGAACGTCATTGAGAATCATCAAACATGAGGCATCAGGCAAGTCCTTCTCAGACTTATTTCCCGGAAAGTATGATACCCATTTTACCCCGGCACTTTCTATAGAAGGATTGGGACTTGATACCATAGCCGGCATTGCATGGAAAAACCGGAATCCATGTGTATCCTTCGGATAAATTCCTACCTTAGCAGGCAGGTATACATTCTGCTTTGCGTGTTCGACATAGGTTTGTTCCACTATGTCAATGGCCTTCTTTAGTGGAATATCTAAACTGACAATGTCCTCCTTGCTCAAAAAGCGCAAGTCTAAATTTTTCATTATATCTGCCTCCTGCAGCATTCGAAATCCAAAAATCACTTTTCTTCATTGGCAACACATGTTTTCCAATTGAGTAAATAGTCAGAAATATTTACTACTAATTTTCCACATGAACTGCATACTCTGTTCAATTTAAGGATGTTTTTGCAGTTCATCGTAAGATATAAGATATAGGCAAGAGCGCAAGTTTGTTATTCTGAGAATCTGTATATTGCGCCCATCATCCTGATATCCTTTTCTATCTCTGATCTTTTCCTTGTTATGTTCAATCAAAGAATGATCACAATTTGTTTCGTAATTATACTTTTCCCTTAAAAAGTTGGACAGGACCAGACAGTGTTAAGAGTATTAAACATTACTCAATGACAAGGATTTCTTGAGGAATATCTGTTATTTTTCTTGCGCCGTTTGCTTCCACCACTATCATTTCGCTGACTGCAACACCTGTTTTAAAGTCTGTTAAATAAGGTAATATGTGAAATACCATATTCTCTTTAAGCACTGTTTTTTCGCCTTCTTTTATACTAATGCCGTCTCTCCATGAAGTAAATCCAATTCCGACTGAATACCCTGTCCGTACATGTGAATATTCAATTACTCCTGCTTCTGCCAAAGCTTTGTTACATACTTCCGCCACTTGTTCTGCAGTCATTCCGGGATAAGTATTTTCTATTACTTTATTTACCGCATATTTGCTCCCCTCTTCCAATCTTTTTGCCAGATCGGTAGGTTCTCCAGCAGATAAAGTACGCATTACAGGCGAGAAGTATCTGTTGACGCAGCCACTAAACTCCAGGAAGATGACATCTTGTGGTTTTGCCCTGTGATCTTCAAAGGTCGGATGTCCATAGGCAGATCTTTCTCCAATTCCGATGAGAGGATTCAGTCCTCCGGGATGCTCACTTCCCATCTTCAGCAAATCATGAATGACGACGGTTGCTATTTCTTTCTCTGAAGGGAGTTTCTGAAGTTTCTTCGTCACATTGCTCATCACCACATTTGTCATATGTGCAGCCTCTTCAATATATTTTATTTCTTGCTTTGATTTAATGAGTCTGCATTCAGAAATTACATTTGTACCGTCCACGATGTTTGCCACATCATATAATTCTTTCTCTAAGCAGGACATATGATAGGGCGTGATATACTTCGTATTAAACGGAATGGCAACAATCTTTTGAGAAGTCCCTAATTTTCTTAAAGTATCTGTCGTTAATTTCAGTGGATCATCATTATCGCCGTAAAAAAGAATTTCTTTGACACAGGTCTGGTTTTTGTAAGCAGCTGACTGCAGTTTTCTTGTAATGACGATGGGATTTCCTGTATGTGTAATAATCAAGCATTGCCAAGGTAATGCATCGTAGCCAAATGAACGGTATCCCAAAATATAATTCAGCTCAACCGGATCATTGACTAATAAAATATCAATCGATTGCCTTGCCATATTTTCTCTTACAGCGTTCAGCCGATTCTCATATTCTTCCAGTGTAAAAGGTAATTTATTTACTGTTTCTACCGCTTCTTTCATTCCATTTCACCTCTTAAAAGTAATCTGATGTTTAGGTTTGTGTAATAATGCCTGGTAAGACTATTCTGAAGGGACATCGGATGATTAACTATGAATAAAATACGAAGCAAAGATCTTGGAACTTGGCAGCTGTTCCCGTTTTTTAGTTCTTACACCTTTAAAAGAAAGCGCTTCAATTTATTTGCTAAAAAAACTAAAGGTAACGAGTATCGAGTAAATGATAGCTTTACAATGAAATAAGCTAATCTCGAAATGATCATACGGCAACACTTTCACTTTATAACCATTTTCGAGATAGCTTATCTATAATCTTAGATGATTAATTTTTAGAGAACTTTACTCGGGCTAGTAACAGGGTCTAACCATTTTGCGTATTTTGGATTTTCACCTCTCACAATAGCAGAGAACTCATCCATCAGATGTTTTGTGATTGGTCCTGGCTTTCCAGTGCCAATTTCTCTGGAGTCTACTTCTCTGACAGGCTTGATTTCAGCCGCACTTCCAGTTAAGAAAACTTCGTTGGCACTGTACACTTCTCCGCGAGCGATGCTTCTTACTTCTACCGTATAGCCTAAATCACGCGCCAGCTCGATAATCGACTTTCTTGTGATACCTGGCAGAATGGAAGAATCCAAGCCCGGCGTAGCAATGACACCATCTTTTACAACAAAGATATTCTCTGTACATGCTTCGGCGACATTGCCTGTTGCGTCCAACATTAATGCTTCATCAAACCCTTTATCAATCGCATCCACTCTCGCCAACATGGAACCAATATACAATCCGGTGGCTTTCGCAGCGGATGGAACCATTTGAGAATGAACTCTGATCCAAGGCGAGAAGCAGCATCTTACTCCTTTTTCCTTTGCATCGGCCCCGAGGTAATTTTCCCATGGCCATGTAGCTATCACTACATCTACAGGACAGTCAAGCGGATGGACTCCCAGGGAATGGTAACCAAAGAAGGAAAGCGGTCTGATATAGCAGGAATCCAAATTGTTCTCCAAGATCGTTTGGTTGATGCCATCGATCAATTCTTCATCACTGAAAGGGATCGTCATTCTTAATTGTTTAGCTGAATCTCTCCATCTTTCAATATGTTCTTTGACACGGAATGTTCTGGGACCGTCAATCGTATTGTAGCAACGCAAACCTTCAAAAACTCCTGAGCCATAAGCTACCCCATGGGATAATACATGGATTTGGGCATCTTCCCATTTGACGAGTTCACCATTAAACCAAATTTTATCAACATCCGGAAACCACTTTTCTACTTTGTTCATCTTTTTCTCTCCTTTGTATGTTAGTGAATTTCTCATCAGAGTGCATAGGATGGCTTGTGTTATTCAGTTGCTTGAAAAGAACCAGTGATGTTTGCAACTTTATGTAGAGTGCATATCATTATACTTTATGCAGTAACAGTTGCAGTGCCTATGTACGGACTCTTCCTTGTACAAGCAGAGGGCTGAATAACCAGCATTTATACATCCAGGGAGTGTCGTAGTCGGATCCGAAAGTCTCCCTGATTTGCTTAATCATAATCATATCCGAAGAATTTCATGAGGAAGTGCTAATCGATTAACATTCTTTGGAAATATCTTTATCTTTCGCCAAAAGAACAATTTCTCAAAATCAATCTCAGGTAAGGATCATTAGAACGCTCCTCGAATTATAAAAACCGGTAAAAAAAAAGACTGGATTAAATATCTTTTAATACAGACGCCACTGATCACATTGCAATTTTACCTTGCCCCATACAAGTGATCCTGTCTACCAGTTCGTGAAATTATTGTAAATATGTCCTGCTAACTATTGAAAACGGTTGCAATATTTTATATATTTGATATTGTAATTGTGTGAATAGAGGTAAATCACCCAATATTCCATTTAATATTACCCAACTTTCTTTCTCATTTTTCCTATGCACCTTTTACCCCGAAATTATCATACTACTTAGAATTCCAAGACTTTTAAAATGGAGTTACCTGTTAACTGACTATGTATAGCTCAAAGAGGTGAAAAAATGAGATACGAATGGGAACCTTACTTACATTTCGGCTCTAAAAAAAAGTTAAAAAAAGGAGAAACTTTATACATGCAGGGAGAAAGAGGTTATGGGTTCTACTATTTACAGAAAGGAAAAATGAATATAAAAATAGTCTCCGAGGGTGGAAAGGAACGAATTATTGATCACCTTCTAGACGGTTTTCTGCTTGGAGAGCAGGGCATAGCCGAAGAGCCCTATTCTACTACGGCGATATGCGTGAGCGATGTAGAACTATATCATTTTTCTTCAAACGCTTTTATTGAACTATGCGAAAAACATCCGGAAGCAACCGGCATCTTTATGAAGGCATTGATCAGCAAGGTTCGGATGCTTGCAGAAACAATGGCTATTATTAATCGGCCCTATGAACAGCAAATGGCACAATTCCTTGTTCGGCTCAGTAAAAAACACGAGACTATGAAAATCCCGGTCACTCAAATATCCCTTGCGCAATATATTGGCACTTCAAGAATTACAGTGTATAAAATCATTCAAAAATGGACCAGTCAAAACTTGGTACAGCAAAAGGGCCGCCATATAGAGATATTAGACATGGATGAGATGAAAGCTTTATACCATTAGTATTAAGAACAGCGTATCAAAACGGACACAACTATCAATAGGGGGGGTTTAAACTTGTCTTCATTGCAGCAAACTGTACAAAATCCGTGGGTAAATTACCTGGTATATGGCAAACGGTTGTTTTTTAAAGAGCAATCTATCATCTTTAACCAAGGCGTGTTGGGAGAGGGTTTTTATTACATTGAAAAAGGACTGGTAAAGATTCTATCCAAAACTGCGAACAATACGGACAGGATTTTAAATGTTGCCGGACACGGACAATTGATTGGAGAGCAGGTGATTGATGACCTGCCCTATTTTTCAACAGCTGTTTGTCATAAAGACAGTATTGTATATTTTTTTTCCAAACAGGATTATCGAAAGATGATTCAACATCACCCTGAAGTCATTACTTTGTTGGCTCAATCCCTCATTCAAAAAGAAAAGCTCCTTTTAAACAATATTAATATTACTCATTCTGATACAGAGTTTCAGATCGCCCACTTTCTGATAAGTTTGACCAATGCTTCCCGCACAAAAATTGTAGATTTAACCCAGCAGGAATTGTCACACTATGTCGGTTTAACCAGAATTACCATCTATAAAGTTTTTAAAAGATGGACGAAGGAGGGAATCATTTTCTTGCAAAACCGCAAAATTCATATCTTGGATTACGACGCACTCAAAAGTAAACTGTCTGCATAAGATCCCGGGGTCACTTATTTGCTCCACCCATACAAAAATTTGCTGGAACAAGCATAATAAAATATAACATTTGTTAATTAGTTAACATCTTTTTATCTGCCGATTTGGTTTAATGAATGTAATTCGAAAAGGAGGAGAAAAGTAATGGAAACATTGACCCAACTTAGTCCGAACGAAATAAAATTCGAAGAAAAGTATGGTCCTTTTATAAACGGTGAAGTGATTGCACCAGCCAACGGGTATATCGATGCTGTAAACGCTGCTACCGGGGAAGTCCTTGCGCAAATTGGCCGCGGGGGAAAAGAGGATATTGATAAAGCTGTGAAAGCAGCAAGAGCAGCATTCCCAGGATGGGCTAACACCCCGATTGAAGAGCGTTCTGCATTGCTCAACAAGATTGCTGATGTCCTGGAAGAAAATCAGGAGCGCCTGAAATTGATGGAATCCATGGACACAGGCCGTGCCCTTCATGAATTTGATTTAGATTACAAACTGGCTATTTATCAATTCCGTTATTTTGCGGGTGCTCTCCTTACATATTATGAAGGCGCTTCCCGCCCTGTTGAAAACGGCTATTTAATTACAAAGAAAGAGCCCCTCGGTGTTGCCGCTCAAATTATTCCCTGGAATGTTCCGATGATCATGGCTTCCTTTAAACTGGCACCTGCACTTGCTGCCGGAAACACGGTTGTTTTAAAACCTGCGGAAGATGCATGCCTCTCTATTATGGAACTGGCCAAACTCATGGGCGATATTCTCCCTAAAGGTGTAGTGAATGTAGTTCCGGGTTACGGACAAGAAGCCGGTCAGGCTTTGATCGACCATCCGGATGTAGACAAACTGGCATTTACAGGAAGTGTAGAGGTGGGCCGTCTTGTTGGAAAAACAGCGGGTGAAAGAATCCTCCCTGTCACTCTCGAGCTGGGCGGAAAAGCTCCACACATCGTATTTCCTGACGTGGATATCGACAGTGCAGTAGAAAATGCGACACTGGGATACACATTCTTCAACGGTGAAAGCTGTATTCTTGGAACGCGCCTGCTGATTCACGATGACATTTACGATGAATTCGTAGAAAAATTGATTGAAAGAGCCAAACAAGTAAAGATTGGACCTCCGACAGATCGTTCTACACGTTTGGCTGCACTTGTAAACGAAAAACAAGGAAAGCGTGTATTGAATTATTTTAAAATAGCTAAAGAAGAAGGAGCAAAAATCCTTTATGGCGGAAATCGCGTGACTGTTCCGGGACATGAATATGGATATTTCATTGAGCCAACGATTATTGAAGCCGAGCCTCATATGAGAATTGCCCAAGAGGAAATTTTCGGGCCTGCTGCAACGGTCACCCGCTGGAAAGATGTTGAAGAAGTCATTAAAATAGCCAATGACGTTGAATACGGCCTGGCTGCCGGAATTATGACAAATGACTTAGTCAAAGCCATGGATACAGCCAATAAAATAGAGGCTGGAAGCGTATGGATCAACTCTTACTTTAATTTCCAATCCGGCGCACCATTTGGCGGATACAAAAACAGCGGTGTCGGCAGAGAATACAGCAAAGAGGCCTTGGATGAATACAGCCAATCCAAGACAATTGTTACAGCCTACCAGCTGCCGCCTGCAGGATTTTTCAAATAAACACAAAGTCATCTTTTAAAGCAGAGTTGTGAGAATCTCATGACTCTGCTTCTTAACAATATTTTCCGATAGTTTTAAAAGTGAATGGATATGGTTAAATGATAACTTGTCATCTTAGCCGTGGAGTATACTCGTCTGACACTCTTTTCTGCAATGATGAATAGACAGTCCGGACTTTTTGCATTATCTCTATCAGGCGGGCAGTTCATTGAGTCCACCTTTGAAATCGGGACTGCTCCTCACACCACTTCAGAGATCAGGCAAAATAAAAAATACTTTGCAACTTTGTTAATTCATTAACTTTTTCTTTCCGGTTGATATTTTACTATTAAGCTATAGTAAAATATCCAATTTTGACAGGAGGAATTGAATTGTATACAACAGGTACTGCATTTTTGGAAGCTTTGCAAGAAGCCGGAGTAAAATATATTTTCGCAAACCTGGGAAGTGACCACCCATCCATCATCGAAAGCCTGGCACGGGCTAAACAGGAGAATAAGGAATTGCCGACAGTGATCACTTGCCCTCATGAGTTTGTCGCGCTCAGTGCTGCACACGGATATGCACAGGCAACAGGTGAACCGCAGGCGGTACTTGTTCACGTGGAATGCGGAACTCAAAACTTGGGAGGAGCCATTCACAATGCCTTTAAAAGCAGGGTACCCGTATTAGTGTTTGCCGGTGCCTCCCCCTACACACAGGAAGGCGAACTTACCGGAAGCCGGAATGAATTTATCCACTGGATCCAGGATGTGTATGATCAGCGCGGCATCATGCGCGGCTATTCGAAATATGACAATGAAATCAGGACAGGAGCCAATGTAAAACAGCTTGTCTACCGTGCATTGCAAATTGCCAAGAGCGATCCTGCTGGACCTGTTTATTTAATGGGACCCAGGGAAGCCATGGAGCAGGAAACTGAACCGGTAACTATCCAGAAGGAATTATGGGAGCCGATTGCCCCAGCGGCAATTCCGCCAAAGCATATTGAAGAATTAGCCAAAGATTTACTGTCTGCCAAAAAACCGGTAGTTGTTACATCTTATTTAGGGAGAAAGAAAGAAGCGGTTGCCGAATTGGTCCACTTAAGTGATCAGTTGGCCATCCCTGTCATTGAATCCGTTCCGCATCATATGAACTTCCCTGCTGACCACCCGATGCATTGCGGATCATATTGGAATGATCCGAAACAAAACCAGGTTCTTGCGGAAGCTGATTTTGTACTCGTACTGGACAGCGATGTACCTTGGATTCAAATGAAAAACAAACCGTCAAAAGATGCAACCGTTTACTATATTGATATTGATCCGTTAAAAGAGACGAAACCTCTTTGGTACATACCATCGAAACGTTTCTTTAAGGCCGACGCATACACTGCTTTGCAGCAGCTGAACGGTTATCTGAAAGATGCTGAACTCGATAAGGATCTTGTTTCCGAACGCTGGAACGACTACTCCTCTTACCATGAGCGGCAAAAAGAAGTAAGGACCAAGATGGAACAGGCCGAAGTTGAGGGCATCACACCTGAGTACCTGACCGCCTGTGTAAGAGAGCTCATGGATGAAAATACCGTTGTATTGAACGAGGGAATTACAAATTACGGAGTCATCTCCAATCATATCGAAGCAAGCGAACCAGGTTCCTATTTCGGCAGCGGTGCCGGGTCTTTGGGATGGAATGGAGGAGCTGCGATTGGAATGAAACTCGCTGATCCTGACAAAACGATCATCAGCCTGACAGGTGACGGCTCTTTCTTGTTCAGTGTACCGTCAACCGTTCACTGGATGGCCAAGAGATATAACACCCCATTTTTAACAGTAATCTATAACAACCAGGGCTGGAAAGCACCTAAGCATTCAACATTAGGAGTGCATCCGGACGGTGTAGCCAACCAATTTCAAGACTTTTACGTACACTTTGACCCGCCTGCCGACCTGTCAGGGGTTGCTGCGGCAGCCGGGGAAGCACATGCTATTACAGTAAAAGACCGTTCCAAACTAAAAGAAGCATTAGAAGAAGGATTAAAGCAGGTAAAAGAAGGCCGGTCAGCTGTGATTGATGTCTATATTCCACATGTGTATATAGATGAGGAAGTATCAAATATAATTGAAAAGGAGACGGTGTAATGGTTGTTAAAACGGGCATTTTAGAGGAAATGTTAACCAACCTTGTCAGCGGGAAAATTGAAGTGGTGGACCTGTCCCAGACACTTAATGAAAACACACCTGTGATCCAACTTCCTGAGCCATTCAAAAATACAGGCGGATTTAAGTTCCAACAGCTTTCCAAGTATGATGAAAACGGGCCATTCTTTTATTGGAATGATTTCGTAGCAGGCGAACACTGCGGTACCCACTTTGATGCACCGGTTCACTGGCTGTCCGGAAAAGGCAAAGACAGCGTCGATACAATGCCTCTGAAAAATATGATTGGTGAGGCATGTGTCATTGACATTAGGAAGCAGTCCGCCGCTAACCCGGATTACTGCCTATCAGTGGCCGATATCCAACAGTTTGAAGAGGAGCACGGAATCATTCCAAAACACTCTTGGGTCATTATTCACACTGGATGGGGCAATTTCGTGGATGATCACGAGAAGTTTTACAATGTAGGGGAAGACGGTCAGCCGCACACACCTGGAATTTCAAAGGAAGCCTCCATTTTCTTGGCGGAAGAAAGAGATGTTTTGGGTGTCGGAGTGGAAACTGTCGGTACAGACGCCGGTATTGCCGGGTCTTTTGATCCGCCGTTTCCTAACCACCATTATATGCACGGAGCCAATAAATATGGGCTTGCGCAATTGACAAACGTAGACAAGCTGCCCGCGCGTGGAGCTGTACTTATTGTCAATCCGCTAAAAATTGAAGAAGGAAGCGGAAGCCCAGTCAGAGCAATCGCATTAATTGAAAAAGAATTATAGTTCGGATTGTATAAATCTAGGGCAAGAATAAATCAGTTGGAGGAAGGGCTTCCTCCAACTGATTTACCTGTAGAAGAAGGCACATTTGTCAATTCAGAAATCAAATATAATTGTCCTTTCTGAAATGTACTTACATTTTTTTGGAGGGACAGTTTTTCATTTGGACTTCCGATGAAAAGAAAAGGAGCTGTCACAGAAAATCAGTTTTTACTGACTTTCAGGACAGCCCTTCTTTTATTGCGCGGGTATCCCCCACAACTATGGATTTATTTATTTAACAAAAGCTCTTTTGCCTTATATTCCGGGGACATCTTCAAAGCTTCTTCCAGCGCACGCTCCACACGAGGATACGCAGGATTGTTTCTCTTATGAACATTGTAGAACATTCCTGCTTTGCGGACAGGGTCTCCGGAGTAATAGCGCTCGTACTGCAGCAGTCTCTGTCCGAACGCCTCCCCGCTCAGATCCCAAGCAAGCTTGAACAGACGCACTCTCTTTTCAGAGGACACACCTTCACGGCCGGCATAGTATTTGTTCATATCGTCGGCAATTTCCGGATTAATGAAGTCTGCTCCTGTCGGTGACATCAGGAGGCCGCCCGCTGCAATCGTCTGAAGAATTTCAATGGCTCTCGGATACATGTTGGGGAGATGGCCCCGAATTACTTCCAGCGGTACAATGTTTGGAAGGGCTTCCCCCTGCTCCGTGATAGTGAATTCGTTTTCCGCCGTACGCACCAAGGCCCTGATTGTTTCCACACCCTGGATCAGCTCAGTCAATTGATTTTGAACATTTAGGAATCCGTCTACACCGATTGTATCTGCCACTGAACAGGCCACATCAGCTACGAAAGAAAGCTTTGTCAACCCTCTTACCGCCGACTGGTGGGAAGGCTGCAGGTTGGCGCCTGTTTTCGGATACAGCAAGTTGCCTGCTTCTACATTCTGGTTAATAAATACACGTTCCCAAGGAACAAGCACATCATCAAAGACCAAGACGGCATCCATTTCTTCGAATCTTGAAGCGAGTGGATGATCCCATGTAGAGCGCTTTCCATCTTGCGTTTCTTCACGGCAGTAGATTTTCAATCCCGGCGTTTCGATCGGCAAAGCAAAGGATATCGCGAACTTCTCATCACCAGGTTTAAAGCTTGGGTAAGAATAAATGATGACCTCATCTGTAACTGGTGCCAGCGTTGCCAGCATTTTGGAACCGCGTACAATTAGTCCGTCTTCTGTTTCTCTTACCACACCAAGGTGAGAGTATTCCGATTCCTGTTCGTGTGAAGACTTGCTCCGGTCATTTTGCGGATTTACAATCGCGTGCGTCAAGAATAAGTCATTGTCTCTGACATATCTGTAATAATTGATAATATTATCGCCGTAACGGTCTTCTCCATATTGCCTGAAGAACCAGTCGTTTGTTGCAATAGAGGTAAGCACCACATTCAGGAAGTCCGGAGTTCTGCCCATGAGTCCAAATGTCGCTTCAGCCCATACCTCAAATACACGTCTGCGTTTTTGCAGATCTTCCCCGTCTCTTGGAATTAAAAATGAATTATTGACTCTTTCCCCTGTTTCTTCGCAAATATGTGTGATCTGATCCTGATACTCAGGGTCGTGCTGCATGTCGTACAGCCTTGCCATCTCATTGATTGGCTGCTGGAAAACCGGGTGATTGTAAACATCTGTAATTCTCTCACCGCGCAGCCATACCTCCGGCTGCCGTGATTTTACCGCTTTAATATAATCTGCTCCTGTTCTGATCCCCATTTTCTTTTCCCTCCATTAATTACTTCATTGTCTATTTATAATGTATGGGATTTATCATTTCACATCTATCTCTCCATTTAAGATGATGAAACATTGGCAAAATAGGAGAAATAATTCAAAAAAATGTTAATTTGTTTACATAGAACTTTAGTTTTTTAGCGAAAAATAGTATTATAATTTGGAATTTGAGAATTATCCCTATATATCTTACAATGGTGTTTGTTCTATTAATCTAAATCCAATAAGAGTTTTTTGAATAATTTAATTATTAGGGATTTAGACCTGCTTCCATATGATCACTTTAAGATGAGGGGGATGTAAATGATCAGGTATAAGTGGGAACCTTTTGTTAAGTATGGTCATAAAAGATTGAGATGTAAGGGGGATACGATTTACTCTCAGGGAGAGAAAGGAGAGGGATTTTATTATTTATCGGAAGGAGTCATTTGTATCCGGCTGTTTTCCGAAGGTGGAAAAGAAAGAATCATAGATTACATGCTGGAAGGTTCTATATTCGGCGAACAAGGGGTATCTAATGAACCGTATACTGTGACTGCGATAGCGGATACCGATGTAGTTATTTACTATTTTCCAACCGAATCCTTAAAAGAAATATGCAGCCGGCATCCTGAAGCGAAAGAGATATTTATCAGTTCTCAAATCAGTAAATTAAGAATGCTTACTGAAACCTATGCCATTTTAAACAAGCCATTTGAACAACAGATGGCCCATTTCCTCATTCAATTGTGCAAAAAACATAATAGCCAGTCTCTTCCAATTAGCCAAATAGCCCTTGCCCAATATATTGGTACTACTCGGATAACCGTTTATAAAATCATACAAAAATGGACGAAAAAAAATTTGGTTTTACAGAGTAAACAAAAGATCGAGGTAATTGATATCCCCGGAATGAAAGCGCTTTTAGATCAATAACAGCCTCTTCCTTTTGCTCACTAATTCCAATCAGCCTGTTCCGTTCTTCCAGTCATATTGTGCATTGCATTCAATTTCGGTACATCCTAGGAGGGTTTAGATATGATTACGATGACCAACCATTCACTAAGTTCATGGGAAGACTTTCTCCCATATGGGAAAAGAATGTTTTTCAAGGCCAAATCGATTATCTTTAGACAAGGAGAAATAGGGACTGGTTTTTATTATATAAAAAAAGGAATTGTGAAGGTTTATTCCATCAAGCCCGATGTCAACGAAAGGATCTTAGATATAACCGGACCCGGCATTTTAATTGGAGAACATACTATCGATCATCTCCCATATTATTCTACAGCCATTTCACACGAGGATTGTGTCTTATATTACTTTTCTAAAACAGATTTTGATAACCTGTCACTAAAACACCCTGAAATCACCATCTTATTTGCCAAATCTCTTAACGAGAAAAACAGGATACTTTTAAATAATATCAATGCGACCACAACTGGTACTGAATACCATATCGCCCGCTCGCTGATTTATTTAATGGAATCCTATCAAAGCACGGAAATTAATTTGACCCAGCAGGAATTATCCCATTATGTCGGAATCACCCGCATTACATTATATAAAATACTGAAGACATTGGTATCTGATGGGATCATAGACATTAGAAACAGAAAAATTTATATCCTGAACCTTTCAGCGTTACATAAAAAAATATCTGGTCCATGATAAACGAATAGACTCCCTTTCATCTCCTTTAAAGACGTTTAAAGGGAGTCTTTTATACTTTTCCGGTATAGAGTATTGGTGAAATTAAATCCATTTCTACAAGTAAAAAAACATGAACTCGCGATGCAGCAAGTTCACGTCTTACCATAAAAGTGATTGGAACCTTTAAATATGTTTCAATACGTTTATTACGATACAGGGTGCTTCTGCCTATAAAACTCCTCAGGAATTGCCCCAAATACACGGCGGTGGTAGAGCATCGGATCTTTTTCCTCATTTACTGACAGGTCGATGACTTGTCCAATCAGTACAGTGTGATCGCCCGCTTCGATGGCTTGAAACGTTTCACATTCGAAAACGCCAAATGCTCCATCGATGATCGGCAAACCATTGGCTGACATCTTCCAATCACATTGGCTGAAACGGTCTACATCTTTACTTGCGAACGTTTTGCAAAGCGCAGCCTGTTCCTCAGCCAATACATGCACAGCGAATTTTCCTCCCCCTGTGAACTCTTTCAGGGAAGATACCCCGTGATCAATTGACCATAAAAGCATAAGTGGGTCCAGGGATACAGAGGCGAATGAGTTAACTGTCAAACCAACCGGCTCTCCGCTCCCTGTTGTTGTCGTTACAATCGTTACGCCCGTTGGATAGTTCCCCATAATCTTTTTGAAAATATCTTGTCTTTCCTGCTTTTGCATGGTTATCTCTCCTCGTATGATTTATTTCACTTCCTGGGCTGCCAAATAGCCGGAGGTTCCCCCGAGGCCTGGACCAGGATGTGTCGAAGCTCCAATATGGAACAGGTTTTTAACAGGTGTTTCGTGTCTTTTGTATTTGGATGTTGGCCTCCATAATAAAAGCTGATCGATGGAAGCAACACCCGAGTATGGGTCCCCGCCTACCAAATTCATGTTAAATGCCTCTAGCTTAGCCGGCGAGATGATCTCCCGGTTGATCACCATTTTTTTGAAGTTTGGCGCATGTTTGCTGATTCGGTTCTCAATTCTTTCCACGTAGGCTTCAATCACTTCCTCCGTATAACCGTTAGATGTATCAATTTCTCCCAGCGCGTCTCCCCTGAGCTTTCTCGGCATTTCCAGGAGCTGGATCCATAAGGTATGCTTTCCTTCCGGTGCGCGGCTCGGATCAAAGGCCGTATGCTGGCCAACCGCAATCGTACCGGATTTAGGCAGCAGACCATTATATACTTCGTTCACAGACTGGCTGACACCCTCAACCCCGGGAGTAAGATTAATCATGGCTGCTCTTCTCAATTCAGGATTTTCCCAATCGAGCGGCCCGTCCAAAGCATAATGGATCTGCATCGCTGCGTTGCCATATTTGTAATTTTGAACATCCTTTTGGAGAGAGGCTGGAATAGATACGCCCTCCAGCAAGCTTCCATACAATTGATGCGGCGTGACATTCGCCAGTACATAATCCGCCCTATATTCTTCGTTTTGCGTTCTGACTCCAACGACCTTATGATTTTCGACTACAATCCGTTCAACAAGCTCGTTGGTAAAAAACTGTCCGCCATTGTCTTCCACGATTTTCATTAATGCCTTGACAAGCTCCCCTCCGCCGCCTTTCGGGATTGGCATTCCGGCTGCTTCCAGGGAAAACACCAAGACCTGCATCATAATATTTCCAGCCGCATCATTGGGGCCGAGGCCTGTGTGAAGAATCCATGGAGCAAGCAGTGCCTTCACCAAGTCACTATTAAAATATTGGTCTAGCAATGAATCGGCAGATTGGATCATATTCCCGACTTCAGACTTGAACTCTTTTAACCCTTTTCTTCTTACATATTTTGAAAGGGTACGCATTGAGTTCCAGGACAAAGGCTCGTTGGATAGCATATGAAAAACGAAATCTGCCTTCCCTTCAAAACTTTTCATCAACTCATCATAACGGTCACCTTCACCGGATGCGAGCCGGTTAAACGCCTCCACATTTTTCTGCCGGTCGGTATAGAGGACTGCACTCCTATCATCCGGCAGAATCACCCCTGTCGGCACATCTGTATTCACATAAGTAAGCCCATTTTTTTCCAGATCATCTTTCAGCTCCGCAAAGGCAGGACTTGTCACAAATAAAGGGTGCCAGCCTGAAAATACATCTGTTTTAAACCCTGGCGCCACTAACTCTTCCGTCTTAATACATCCGCCGATCCAGTCGTTTTTTTCCAATACGGTTACTTTCCGCCCTCTTTTTGATAAAATGGCTGCTGCAGTTAATGAATTGATACCGCTGCCGATAATCACTACATCCGAACGATTCATCGAACGACCTCCTTCCTCCCATTCTCTCTACTTTTATAACTATTTTCCAACCGGCTTTCTGCCGCAGAGAATCAGACCGGCATAGCCTGGCGCTCCGAATACTCTACCAGCAGATTGACCAGGTTTCCTTTTCCAAATTTCAGCCTGCTTTTTCTTTCCTCTTGATTCATAGATTTGATACTGAATAACAGGAATTCCAATATCCTTTCCCGCCGCGCTTTGATATCTTTCACATTTTTCATATAGAACCATTTGTCAATCGTATTGTATACGCCTCTGTTTAAGCCGTAAGTTTCCGTACAATACTGGACAAACAACAGATCAGGAAGGTTAATGATTGAATTTGCGTCCTTCATTGTCATCAATATCACCTCTTAAAGTAAAGCGTTTTTTATATAACGTTCTACAATAGAAGCTGTGTACCGCTCCTCCTTCCTTGGATGGCTTAATATAACCATACAATCCATACACATTCAGTGTGGTTAACCTTTTAACAGTTTTTTTTGTTAAATTGAAAGTTATCTATTCACTCACCGATGATTTTTTCGGATTCTGATGAAATTGTTAATATATCAGCCACACACCGAAAACCCATGTGGCCGCTGGAGCTATCCATTGTACTTGAACTTCTGGCGGCTACCCGATACCGGTTACAGTAGGACCGGTGGCAAAGGTACGATCCGCCCTTTATCACCTTTGCAGTTCCCTTGGAAGGACCTGTCGGATTTTCATAAAAGTCTTTGTCATGATTGGTTCCAAAGAAGTCCGCACACCATTCCCAAACATTCCCGACGGTATTATATAACCCGAAACCGTTAGGCTGATACGACTTTGCAGGCGCTGTCCCTATAAAGCCGTCCTTTCCTGTATTTTCCTCAGGAAATTTACCTTGCCAAATATTACAAAGATACTTTCCTCTATGTTTTAGTTTATTTCCCCAGGGATACTTTTTCTGTACAAGACCTCCACGTGCTGCATACTCCCATTCGGCTTCGGTTGGAAGGCGTTTTCCGGCCCATTGGCAGTAGTTGACAGCATCATTCCAGGACACATGGACAACGGGGTGATCCATTCGATTCTTAATAGTAGAACCAGGCCCTTCCGGATGCTCCCAATAGGCTCCTTCTACGACAAACCACCATGGTGCCTGCTTAGGCACTTGCTTTACTTGGCTTGCCACGTCTTTGGTGACATGTAAATGAAATACATATGACCAGCCATACCGCTCGGCTTCTGTCACATAATTTGTCTCACGGACGAACTCTGCAAATTGTTCATTTGTAACAGTACAAGCATCTATATAAAATGATTTTACTTTCACGGTCCTAACGGGGCCTTCTCCGTCTTGAGGAAAACCTTCATCATCTTCTGACCCCATCAAAAATTCACCGCCGGGAATGTACAGCATCCCATCATCTATATCTGCACTTTTTCCTGAGGAGTAACCGGGAACAGCTGGATTTTCAACAGTTACCACAGCTCGCGGCCTATTTAGCATACAGCATGCAGACTTGTCTTTTGTCATATTCTCCACACCCTTGATGAAAGTATAGTAGTAAAGGAACATGGGCTTTCCATGTTCCTTGACGATGTTCCGGCCAGCAAAGATGAAGTAACGCTCCCTGACTTAAGCGGTTGTAGATGCTTTAACACGCCGAGATATTTCCGGTGGATGAAGAAAAATGATAATCACCACAATGCTGGAAATAATCATACCAGCCGAAAAGGCAAACGTGATTTGAAAGCTTCCCGTTATTTCTACTAAAAATCCTGTGATCATCGGTGCAAATATTCCCGGCAAAGTTTGAGACAGCTGTGTTAATCCCCCAATGGAACCCGCTCTTTCCGGAACGGTCTCCGCTATCACTGTAGTGATCGGTGCATGTCCGCAAGAAAGCACGAAACATGCAAACGTCAGAACGGAAACCAGCCCTATGATTGAAGTCATCTGGTTGACCAATATGAGACAGACGGCAAGGAGCGTAAACCATCCGGCAGTTAAAAATGCCCTGGAAATGCGTCTGCTATTTGTTTTCTGATAAAGGTAGTCGCTTAATCTTCCTCCGACAAGTGATCCCAACGCTGCACCCAGCCATGGGATAGATGCTACGACACCCATTGATTGTAAATTAAGACCTCTTTCCAGCATCAGATATCCCGGAAGCCAGGTCAGCAAGAAATAAAACACGAATCCAAAGCAAAAGATAGCCCACAGGTTTGCAAGGATTGTCCCTCTTACTTCCCTTGGAATGGTCAGCAATTCCTTAAAGGACATTTTCTTCCCTGAGTCTGAAGATTTAGAAATATTTCCTTGTTCTTTTTTAATCCATTGTTTTTCTTCTTCTGTCATATAGCGATTTGTTTCCGGTTTATCCGTAAACCACTTCAGCCAGCACAAAACCCAAATTAAACCGACAACCCCCATGACATAAAACGGAAATCTCCATCCAAAATTTGCAATGGTCCAAACGATGACGGGTGTAGCCAGAGCCGGTGCAATATAAACACCGGAATTAGCTAAACCCAATGCAGTAGAATATTCCTTCGGGCTAAACCAATTTGTTACAATGCGAATGGCATTTGACAGCGCCGGCCCCTCACCAATACCGAATAACACCCTTGCGATAACGAAGGATACAAGGCCGAAAGCACCCGCTGTAGCAGCGGTAAAGATCGACCACCATGCCGCTCCTACAGCAAACACTTTCTTGGATCCCCATCGGTCAGCGGCAATACCAGCAAACACTCCTGCCGGAACTAACCCCCAGAAAAAAGCACTTAAAATAATGCCAAACTGGCCGGGACTAAAACCAAATTCATTCATAATCGCCTCTGTAGCGAGTGAAATAATCACCCGGTCAATAAACTGGATAAAAAATACCACTGTGATAAAACTTGCTATGAACCAACGAAATTTCATGGTTTCACTCCCTATTTATTGACTTATAGATTTTTACTATTTTGATCAGAGGATCATCCGCTGAATCGAATATAGCCATTTCGATGTGAAACCCCGATGTTAAAGCATGATAAAGCCTTTTTAAGGCTGCAAAGGAGTAATAATCAACTTGAGATTAAGGTTCACTATAGGCCTTCCAATCACCAGGTAGACTTACTCATTATTCAACTCAGCAACTGCAATCGCTTTCATATCCAAAGGGGAAAACGAAAGCTTTCCCCTTTGATGGCCTTTTTATTGTGTGACCTTTTCTTTTTTAGGTTCTTCTGCCTTAAGCGGAGGAGCCGTATCCGCAGGATTTAATCCCATCGTCAGCAACCCGACCTGATCCGCACAAGCATCAATGGTTGGAGGCATAATAGGTGCAGTAGCAGCATCGCGAACCATACGTTCCAAGTGGAGGTTTTTAAACATTCCATGTGCCCCGCATGCGATCTGGGCCGAGCGCGATGCATTTGAGACAGCGCTTGCAATCATATGTTTTGCACGCATAAAATTATGGAATGCTTCCAGTGTCGGTCCGTGGGTATCACTGTACCAAGCTGCATACATATTTGACCAGTATGCTGCGTGAAGTTCTGCTGCCATCTCTCCTACCCGGCGGCGGCTGTCAGGGTGAAACGCCTGAGGCTGAGAAAAGCCTTTTGCATTTTTAGCGGTTAATAACTCCGTTGTATATTCCAAAATTCCCATTCCTATTCCTAAATAGACAGAAGCAAATGACGCAATTGTCCAGTTCGCTGACCTCATGATAAAGTCATTTAAGAAATCCTCTGTCTTGTATAAGGCGAGCTCATCCGGTACAAATGTGCCATCATATTCAACAGTATTGCTTCGGGTTGCCCGCATTCCATGAGTATCCCATACATCATGGATGGTGACCCCCTCCGCATTACCCTTATCAACAGGAACGAGCAGTCCTACTGCTGCCTCTGGATTGGGATCCTCTTCGGGATGCGCATAAAGAAACACATAATCACTGGATTCAATCATGGAACAGAACGCTTTCTTTCCATAAATCCTATATCCGCCATCGACTTTTACAGCCTGGACAGAAGGGATAAATGAAGTGATGATCAAACTGGATGAAGCAGGCTCTGAAGTTGATACCGAAAATAATTTCCCTTGATTAATCGCCAAATCTGCAACCATTTTCTTTGCACTTTCTGAAACAAGAGGCTGTGAAAGAATCGTGCCGCAAGCATTGGCATGCATGTTAAAAGAGTTCGCAGTAGAAGCGCATCCTTTAGCCAGTTCGACAGCCGCAGCGGCGTATCCCTGGAATCCAATTCCGAATCCGCCATACTCTTTCGGAATGCTGATGCCGTATAACCCTTTCTCTTTTAAAATTTCATAGTTTTCATCCGGAGCTGTGCGGTCACGGTCATGTTCCGCTGCGCGGGTTCTGAAGTCTTTTGCTAATTCCTTGCATAGATCAATAACTTTTTGCTGCTCCTCTGTAAAAGTAAAATCTAACATCTGAATTCCTCCTTAATTTGTGGTCTTTCCTGTTTTTTCTATCTGTGGAAATCATATCAACGAATGGTTTAACCCATCGTTAATGATTTAACATTTATTGTAATATTTTCAAATTACTTACATTGATTCCATCACTTAAATAAGCTGATGATCAAAAACCCCCGCTATTTCTTTTTCTTGGGAGCCGGCTTCTTTTTCAGCCCCGTCCCCTAATTCGTACACAACTTTATTTATTTTCCCTGTAAAAGGAAAGCCTTGATTGCAATATATTTCATTTACTTGGGACAATCCATCCTTGCCGATATCCAAACCGCCGTGCGCCAGTCGATACGGCAATGTTTGAGCAATCGGAGCTTCTCCTACCTTTTTGTCATTGATATAGAGAATGCCGATCCCTGTACCTTTCTCCTTGTGCCTAAACTCAAATTTTAGTGTGGATGCCCCTACAGGAACATGGGCGTCCGATTCAACTTTATAAACCGTTCCGACAAAATTGTATTCAAAAAACAAATGATTATTTTTGATATAAATGACATATCCGCTGTCATGATCACCATGAGCAACAAGGGCACCTTCGGAAGAAGCATCTGCTCTTTCGATCGGAATGGTAATGCTGTAAGACTTATTCATAATTTGCGGAGCTGCAAAAGTTCCCAAATGTGCCAATCCAGGATAGTAAATAAACTTTTTACGTGCTGTAACTGAATCTGGAGGGATAAAAGAAGACAGCTCCACTGTTTTATCATTTAATGGCAGCACATTATACTTCTTGGCTTCTTCCCACCATAGATCTATCAATTCCTGTAATTTTTCAGGGTATTCTTTTGCCAAGTCATTGGCTTCAGCAATATCCTCTTCCAAAAAGTAAAGCTCCCATTTATCCTCCTCAAACGGCACTCCTTTTTTATGATGAGTTACAGCTTTCCAGCCTTTATGCACAATCGCCCTGTGACCGAACATTTCAAAGTATTGCGTATCCCTTGCTGAAGGAAGCTCCGCCCCATCAAAGGAATAGCTCATACTGGTTCCATGCATGGGCATTTGCGGTACCCCATGATAAACTTCAGGCCGCTGAAGCTGAAGGATATCCAACACAGTAGGTGTGACATCAATAGCATGATGGAATTGAGTTCGAATCCCGCCCTTTTCTGTAATCCCTTTTGGCCAATGAAGGATAAATGGTACTCTCGTCCCACCAAAGTGAGTGGTCTGTTTGTATTGTCTGAAAGGTGTGTTCCCGACCTGTGCCCATCCCTTGGGATAATTGGTACCCGCTCTTGGCCCTCCCATCTCGTCAATCTTTTCTAATTGATCCTCGATTTTTTCCTCCATTGCATTAAAAAACATGGATTGATTCACCGAACCATTAAATCCGCCTTCCTGGCTGGCTCCGTTGTCCGACAGAAACACAATCACCGTTTCATCCAGCTTGCCGATCCCTTCAAGAAAATGAATGAGACGGCCAATCTGGGCATCTGTATGTGTAAGAAATCCGGAATAAACTTCCTGAAATTTAGCAAATACCAACTTTTCATCATCCGTTAACTCTTCCCACGCTTTAATCCCTTCGTTTCTAGGTACCAGTGGTGTCGATTCCGGAACAATCCCCAATTCCTTTTGACGCCTCAGCCGTTGTTCCCTAATCACATCCCAACCGCATTCATACATCCCTTTGTACATATCAATATACTCTTTTGGGGCCTGGTGCGGCGCATGCTGGGCACCGAAGGACAAATATAAAAAGAAAGGCTTGTCCGGCGTAACAGATACCTGGTCTGTAATAAATTGCGCAGCCATGTCCACCAGGTCTTCGGAAAGATGGTAATCCTCTTTTTCTGGTGGTTCAACCATGTGGTTATCATAGGTCAGCTCGGGATAAAACTGATTTGTTTCCGGTCCCAAAAATCCATAATAACGCTCAAACCCTTTGGCTAACGGCCAATTTTCAAACGGTCCGGCAGGCGTTAACTGATGAATGGGCGCTAAATGCCATTTTCCTGAAGCCATTGTGCTATATCCTTGATCCTTAAGTATTTCGGCAACGGTTGCTGCAGCCGGTGTAATTCGCCCTCGAATACTTGGATGCTCAGGTCCCAAGTCAAAATCAGCTACTGACCCCATCCCAACGGAATGGTTATTTCTGCCTGTCAATAAAGAAGCCCGGGTTGGTGAGCAAAGAGGCGTAACATTAAAATTATTGTATCTTAGACCATTTTCAGCAAGACGATCGATATTCGGTGTTTGAATTTCAGATCCATAACAACCAAGATCAGAAAAACCAACATCGTCCAACACAATGTAAACAATATTTGGTCTCATAATATTTCCTCCAATAAAACTTAGTAATGATCAACTAGGCTAAGTTACTGTACATTCTTTCAACACTATGAGTATAAATTTCTATTACATTTCCATCCGGGTCTTCACAGTAAGCCATTTTATATTCCTTTCCAGGGACAGCCGGCCAAATGCGGCTTCTTTGCTTGCCGCCATGTGACACAATTTTGTCTATCATCTCTTCAATGTTTGGATCAATGATGGACAAATGAAAAAACCCGCCTTGCCAATAATCATGTGCTGAATAGCGTATTGATTCAGGTTCTATAAATTGGAACAACTCTAACCCGACTCCACCTGCAGCACTCAAATGTGCAATTTTTACTTCTTTGATCTGCTTCCCCAGCAGATCCGTTAACACTTCCCCCATCTCCGACCCATCAGCCTTGAAAGTTACAGGCGGGGAAATGAGAGTAAATCCAAATACCTTTTCATACCATTGAATCGCAGCATCCATGTCTGTTACATTGACCCCTACATGTGAGAAAGCTCTGGGAATAATTGTCACGACTCCTTCCTCCTTTATATAGTTTTTAAAAAAACGAGCACCGTAACCCTTCTAAACCGGGTTACCGGATTCCACTTTAATATATCGAAGGGTAATTATTTGAATAGTTAAGAATTTAACGTATTTTATTTTTTTAACATTTACCTATCAGTTGACTTAAACATTCCGTCCGAATGCGAACTTTACGAAAATACCCTATTTTAAACACAAAAAAAGCGCGAGGATTCGCGCTTTTAATTCTTTAAGAAACTCTATTCCTCCTCCGAAGAGACCAATGACACTTGGTAATCCTTCTGCCACAAATCAATGTACTCCTCAGCATTTTCAACAATATCGTATACTTCTTTTTCTGTCAGATCGCGTACTACCTTTGCAGGAATGCCCATTGCCAATTTACCTGTTGGAATAATGGTACCTGGGGTAACGACAGCACCGGCTGCGACTTGTGCACCTTTTTTTATAACCGCCCCATCTAGCACTGTTGCTCCGATCCCGATCAGGGCTTTGTCTTCAATAGTACATGCATGTAGGATCACACCGTGTCCAATTGTAACTTTCTTTCCTATTTTCAGCGGATGTTCTGGCGTAACATGACAGATACTTCCATCTTGGATATTAGATCCTTCTCCAACTTCAATATAATTGCCATCGTCACCTCTTAATACCGCTTGTGGCCAGATGCTGGCACCTTTAGCAATTCGTACATCCCCAATAACTAGAGCGGATTCATGAATAAAAGCTTCTGAATGAATGGAAGGTATTCTTTCTCTTAAATATTGAATCATTTTTATATACACCCCCTTTTTTCACCTAGATAAAGCAGTAGGTTCCAGTCCGAGCTCGGCCAAAATTTCCTCGTTATGTTCTCCCAAAACCGGTGCTGCCTTATTTATTTTTCCTGGTGTTTTCGATAACTTAACAGGGATGCCCAACGCTTTTATTTTTCCGGCAACAGGATGCTCAACCTCTTCCACCATTTGCCTAGCAAAGGTATGCGGATCATTCAGGGACTCAGGGTACGTATTAATTGGTCCAGCAGGAATTCCGACTTCTTCAAATTTTTCCAGCCAATATGATCTTGGGTGTTCGCTTGTTTTTTCCTCAATTAAGTCCACAAAAACATCAAGGTACTTAATTCTGGATGGATCGTCCTTAAAGCGTTCATCATCCAAAAATTCCGGCCTTCCGATGATGCGGCAAAACTCCGGCCAATGATGAGGTGTGTCCGCACCAACTGTAAAATATCCGTCACTAGCTTTGAATGCCTGGTAAGGAGCTGAAAGCCTGTGCCCGCTACCTGTAGGCATTGGCGTCTCGCCGCTTACCCAATATTGTGTACTTTCCCAAACGGAAAGTGCCAACCCTGTATCAAACAATGAGGCATCAATATATTGTCCTTCACTGGTATGCTCCCGTGAATACAGAGCTGAGAGAATTCCATAAACAGAAAACAATGCAACTCCCAAGTCTGTAATTGGAAGGCCACATTTAACAGGATTACCGCCTCTTTCTCCCGTAACACTCATAATTCCTGTCATGCCTTGTGCAATGAGATCGTATCCTCCTCGAGAAGAATAAGGACCAAATTGTCCAAAGCCGGAAATCGAACAATAAATCAAGCGAGGATTAATTTTGCTCAAAGTTTCATAATCAACGCCCAGTCTCTTGGAAACTCCAGGTCGATAGTTTTCTACAAGAATATCCGCTGTTTCTATTAATTTATAAAAGACTTCCCTGCCTTCTCTTGATTTCAAATTAATTGTCATGCTTCTCTTATTCCTGTTAATGGCCATAAAAGCAGCGCTCTGCCCATCAATATGCGGCGGCCATCTTCTCGTATTTTCGCCGCTTGGCGGTTCAATTTTGATTACATCTGCGCCCATGTCTGCTAAAAGCATACTGCAATATGGACCTGCCATCACCTGACTTACATCTACAACACGAATGCCTTTCAATGCGCCCATTTTATCCAATCCCTTCTCCTACTAATCTTTGATGTGTAATTAAGTCTAATTAAGAATTAATTAAGTCATTTTCAAATAAGTGAAGTTGATTATTCTGCAATACCGTATCCCCGTCAATTTCTACCGTTGCATCCTTTACAACCATGTCATAGTGTCCATTGGCCACTATTTTTCCGCCTATATACGCATTTGTTCCTATAGCTATATGGATTGTTCCAAATACTCCTTCATCACTCAGCATACTGTTTTCCAATTCACATTCAGGGTTCATCCCGATTCCAAATTCAGCAATAACGTAAATATTACCCTCTTCATCATTTTTTTCTTCCAGAACTTTCTTGAATGCTTCCGCTTCTTTGCCTCCAGTAATACTAACCGCCCTTCCTTTCTTAAACTCTACAACGACGGGAGTTTCCACCAACCCCACACCAGGTATACTTCCATCCACTACCAGGACACCTTCAGCCGAATCTTCCACTGGCGCAATACTGGATTCTATGCAATGTGCCGCAGAAACATCTACTGAATTGGCAAATCCTGTCAAGGCCCTTCCTTCCCGTCCTTGGAGGGAAATCTGTAAATCCGTACCATTTGGAGTCGTGATTCGGGCACTTTTCCCTTTGGTCAATAACTCAGAGAGCCTTTCCACATTTGGTCTGATTGCTTCAAAATCAGCATTTAAGCCTTTGCTTAATAAAATGCCATCGTGCGACTCCGGTAATATAACAATTCTTGCTCCTACTTTCTGTGCTTCATGCCGCGCTTTTGTGTGAGCAATGTTGTAAGTGGTGGGCGCAATAACCACATCTACTTCTTTCATAGCTGCTGCTACCGGTTCCGGCAAAGCATCGCCGTGCCCTCTTCTTGGCGGCATTGACATGGTGAGAGGTTCTGCACCCAAAGAATATGTGACGGAAGCAAGCGTTTTGGTTATATTCTCGGTCAAAAAATCTGTTAGAATAAGAACCCTTTCTCCTTCTTTAACGCCGGCCAATGTTTTTACCAAGGCAGTTGCACCCTTGTGTTCTAATATTTCCTTCATTCTGATAACTCCTTTTATAGCTGTTATTTTCCGATGAACACAGGTTTTTCTTTTTTAAAAAAGGCTTCTATGGCATGCTTATGATCTCTTGTATCCTGGCATCTTACGAATGCATCCAACTCCTCGGACATGGCTTCTTGCCAAGTAGAATCCATAGTCGTTTGGATAATATGCTTTGCATTTTGAACAGCAACCGGAGCCCTCGAAACGATCATCTCCGCCCATTCCATAGCTTCATTTAGCAATTGATCATGCGGGACCACTGCGTTGGCTAAGCCTCTTTGGTATAGTTCTTCTGCCTTCACAGTTCTGCCTGTTAAAATAATATCCTTTGCATAAGCTTCGCCTACGAGACGAACCAAACGCGTAGGTCCAACGACCAGCCCTACTTTGACTCCTGCGGCACAAAGCTTTGCATTTTCGGACATAACCCGGAAATCACAAGCCAGAACCAGTTCAAATCCTCCGCCAAAAGCATATCCGTTTACAGCAGCAATTACAGGCTGCGGCATTTCATTGACAACATCATAAACTCTACAATCTTCTTCCAAAAATTTTCGTACTGTTTCTTGGGTCAATTCCCCTTCTTCATTCAAGTCTGCACCTGCACAAAACGCACGGTCACCCTCCCCAGTTAATATAATGACCCTAACATCAGGGTTCGTTTTCAACTTTTCCATCAAAGGAACAAACTCATCCCTAAATTCTTTTGTTAAAATATTCATTGGCGGATTATTAATCGTAATCGTACAAATATAATTGGCTATATCAACCTTTACATAATTCAAATGGCCTTCTCCTCTCTAAGTTTCTTACTCTTTTTTTCTGAAAAATCTTCTAGTGTGCCATCAATGCCTTTACTTCTTTGATATTTATCCCAGAGGATCACGGCGAACGGACATAAGATCGATGTCGTAATAGTGGCGATGGATATTTGTATGGTTGCGAGATTCGCAATATCCTGGAAAGCTTGTGCTTTTTCAGCAGACATCAGCCCTGCACCCGCACTAACTGATGCAGCTGCTGCTACAGCAGCTGGTGTTCCAACCGCGTTTCCTGCAGTAGAAGCCTCGGCCACTGGACCGATTGTGCTCTTTTCTCCAAACAACCTGTATACAGCTACACCAACCGCACCAGTAAAGATCAATGTCGCAAATCCTAATACAAGTCCTCCCCACACTGCCTCCGGTTCAAAGAAGCTCATGAAGTTCATTCCTGCACCAAGACAAAAAGCGAAGAACGGAACGAGTAATGTTTCACCCGGCTTTAAAAATTCCCTGATGTCTTCATCCAAATTCCCCAACAACATCCCTAAAACGATAGGAAGCAAGACTGCTATGAAGGCAATGATAGGGAAGTTAGCTCCCACCATTCCCAATGCAATCATCGTCATGAAAGGTCCATCATTTAAACATAGAACCGAAATGGCTCCAACATCTGAACGGTTTCCATATTGGCCTGTAAGTACGGCATACATCCCCTCATTACCGTTTGTCATTGCTGCAATAATGGCCAAAGTGGATAATCCGAGAAAGCCATGCATAGGATCAAATACCATACCAAACCCTATACCAATGGCAATTCCTGTAAGTCCCTTGCTGAGTGTTAATAGAATTCCTTTTTTTAACGCTCTTCCGCCGACACGCAAGTTCATCTGGCTTCCTGCACAGAAGAGAAATAACCCGATTAATGTTAATGTTCCAGTTTTAAATAACGCTTCTGAAAATCCTCCAATTCTCATAAATTCGTAAATGCCTTCTTCAACCGGGGCGACTCCCAGAGATTTCAGGAAGTTCATGATAAATGGTATATGGAGCTGGTCAATTGTATTTAATAGGGCTCCAAACATAAGTGGAACAACCATTAATCCGCCGGGTATTTTTTCAACCTTTTGCATAATTTTCATTAAACTCACCACCGTTAGTTATTCCACAGTCAAGATATATTGTTTAAGGAAAGCTGATTAACATAACTTTTTCAAAAAATACATACAAGAAACCAATCATACCAAATGAAATAAGTGTTGCCGTATACCACCGGACTTCTTTAAAATACAACAGTCCAACGATAAGGAATATAAACGAAGAAGCAAGAAATCCAATTAAAGGCATAGCCAAGAATATATAAACTGCCATAAGAAGTATGAATATGACTCCCCTTTTTATCGCTGGAAAAGGAAGTTTTTTTGTTCCTTTTGTTTCGTTGTTCTTTAAAGAAGAAAGCAATTGCCAAACAGCAAGTCCCATCAATATAAAACCCAGCAACAAAGGAAAGGATCTCGACGAGTTTAATAGATGCTCTCCTTTTGGAAATTGATAGCTTCCCACTACAAGAAACAGTCCAATGGTTAGCACGATAATTCCCAGGATAAAGTCTTTATTGATTCTCATTCATCCTCAGGCCTCTCTATTCCTACATCTTCAGGGGAACGCTCTCCTACTTCAATGTCATATAGAAGCCAACTGATTTTTTCTGTATCTTTTTTGGCGTATTCCTGACTATCTTCTATGTCAGTTAGTACAATAGCCTTTTGCTTGGCAAATTCCTTAAACTCTTCACTTTCGATGGCTTTATTGTAAGCATCCCTAATTTTTTCAACAATCTCATCGGGAGTTCCCGCTTTTACTGCAGGCCCCCACCAAGTTCCTTCCGGTACATAAGGTTCCAATTCAGACACATATTTGGTTACAGGGTCAATTTCACCAAAACCTTCAACCTCCATCGGCTTGTTGTCCATCACAGCCAATGATCGTAAATCTCCAGCCCTAAGCAGATCTACAACTTCATTTACTCCGCTGACGGCAAAGTCTACTTCACCTTTCATTGCTGCCATTGCTGCGTTTGTTCCAGATTCATACGTAATAATTTCAGCATTACCGCCAACTGCATTATTGACAATCGCTAACGTCACATGCCATGGATCACCAATACCGGCAACTGCTACTTTTGCATTTCCACCTTTTAACAGTTCAACAAGATCATCAAATGTTTGTAGCTCAGAATCTTTGTTTACAATAAAATTTGCGATTCCCATTGCACCAATGCCAATTTGCTCAAAATCTTTGTATGTCAAATCTGTCATTCCCATAGCAGGAAAGACACGGACTAAATCCGTCTGGAATAAAATCGTATATCCGTCAGCATCTTGGTCATTAACATATTCCAATGCAAGTGCACTTGAAGCACCCGGCATGTTCTTTACAGCTATACTCGTTCCTAATTCCTCTTGAAGGACGGGTTGTACAGATCTCGCCATCGTATCCGTTCCCCCTCCTTCACCAAAGCCAACCACAACCTCTATCGGTTTGGTTGGATACCCATCTCCATCGCCGGAAACTTCTTCAGCTCCAGACTGTGAACAAGCTCCAAGAACTACCAATAAACAAGTAAATAGAATAAGTAGAATCCATTTACGTTTCATGCAGCATTCCTCCTATTGGAAACATTTTTCCACATTTTTTTTATTCTTTTGGTTAAAAATTGATTTTGATTTAATAGAACGAAAACAATGCACAGCAGCATGATCAAGCTTATCGGGCGGGTGACAAATGGCAGGAAAGAAAAGTCTGCACTTACCATTGCCCTTCTGAAGTTTTGCTCAGCCATCAATCCAAGAATTAAGCCCAGTATCAATGGCGGTGCAGATAAACCAACTCTTCTCATGAAAAACCCTATAATCCCAAAGGCGAACATCACAGCAATGTCAAACGGCCTACTATTTACTGCATAAGTTCCGATCACGCTAAGCACCGTCACAATTAGTAACACTACACTGCTGGGAATCGTCAATATTTTTTGAAAGAAAAAGCTAAAGAATAGTCCGAACACGAGCATAAACAAACTGGCTACTACAATAATTGCAAAAAACTGACTGAAAATATCTGGGTTTTGCTGGGTTAATAATGGACCGGGCTGAAGTCCGTGAAGCAATAACCCCCCAATAATAACTGCCGTTACAGCATCCCCTGGGATCCCCAATGTCAGCATAGGGATATAGGAGCCGGGAACACATGCATTGTTGGCAGTTTCAGCAGCAACTATCCCTTCAGGATTCCCCTTTCCAAAAGTTTCCGGAATCTTACTGCTTCGCTTTGCCATATCATACGAAACCCAGGAAGCAATATCAGCGCCAAGTCCCGGAACAGCTCCAATAACAGCACCAGTTACAGAAGACTTTGCTCCCAGTGGAAAAAATTTACCCAGCATTCTTAATGGAGGGAACATAGATTTAAATCCTTCCGGTTTTAAAGGCGGTCTCATCTTAACAAGAGATTCAATCACTTCAGCAATTCCAAAAATCCCAATTAAAACTGCAATTAAATTAAACCCATCCATAAGTGCGCTTTCACCAAAGGTAAAACGCTGGACACCTGAAATCGTATCAATTCCAATCGTAGCCAAGCTTAATCCAATAAAACCGGACATTAGACCTTTTACCAATGATTCAGATGCAAGATTCGCACTGATGATGATACCCAGCATGGCTAATAGAAAATATTCCCATGATCCAAAGTGGACACTAAGCATGGCTAACAGCGGTGCACCGATTAAAAATAGGAGGGCTGCCAAAACGCCGCCTACAAAAGATTGAAAAGTTGCTAGCCCTCTAGCCAATCCCCCTTCTCCTCTTCTAGCCATTGGATATCCGTCAAGAGCAGTGGCGGCTGCTGAAGGTGTCCCTGGAATATTCAGGAAAATTGCTGATGTAGATCCCCCATAGGTGCCTGCAATATGAATTGAAACGATCAAAATAATTGCTTCAAGCCAGTCCATTCCCCATGTAAAAGAAATTAGCAGTGATACTCCCATTGTTGTTGTTAATCCGGGCAGCGATCCCACTACCATGCCTGCAACTGTACCAATAACAAACAAAAGCAAAAGCTTTAAAGAGAAAATATCACCGAAGGACCCAGCTAGAGAACTTAAATCGAGCAAAAGACATACCTCCTAACCCAGGAATAACTCTCCGTCTTTCATGAGGATTTGACCATCAATTTCTATAACAGGATCCCTCATAACCAAGTCGCAGTGTCCGGGAGCTCGGATACTGCTGCCAAATGTAATTCCATTGCCTATCCCAATGTGCATCGTGCCAAACTCGGCTTCATCTTCCAATTGTCCTCCCCGGCCGATTTTTGCATTGGGATTCATTCCCATACCAAATTCAACAGCACAGTACACATTTGGATGGTTGTAACTTTCCAGTGTCTTTTTAAGCATGTCTGCATCTTCTTTTCCTTCAATTGAAACAATTCTTCCTTCTTCAAAAGTAACAGTAATCGGATCTACGCAGGCTCTGCCCGGTACCACTGCACCGTCAATAATAATCGTTCCTTCCGTCGTCCCTTCAACAGGAGCAACAGCGCTTTCTATACATGGTGGGGGAGAAATACTCCCGGGTTCATGACAAATGCCGGTTTGAGGAACTGCATGCCTTCCTGATATGTCCATCGTTAAATCTGTACCCAATGCTGATGTAACCCTGATTTGACTTCCAGCCTCAAGAATAGCAGACAGCTTATCTATCTTTTCTTTTTGAGCATAAAAATCAATATCCAGCGAACCATCCAGAAACACTTCTTCGTTTGCATCGGGCATGAATATTAATCTAGCACCAGCGTCGCTCGCCTCTTTTCTGGCTGAAGAATGGTTAATTGAAAACGTTGTTGGTGCAACTATGGCATCCGCAGCTTTCATCGCTTCAGCAATAATCCTTGGCGGCTCATCCCCATGCCTTGTAGTCGGATTCATGATCGTCATCACAACTTCAGCATCCATTCCTTTTCCGACAAGAGCAAACATTTCGCCAATTCCAATTGTATTGGTGTCCGTCAACACAAGTAGGTTCTCCCCAGGCTGAACGTTCAAACAGGTCTCTAATATGTTTTGAACAGACTTCATCATAAACATCTTGCGGACCGTATTCACATTAATCCCCCCTAATAAAAAGTAATTCAAATATTATTAATGCAGTTTTCATGCCAACTCTCTTTTTTAGGACAAAACTTGTAAAAAAACGCGTTACAGCACGATTTGTAAAAAAACAGCCTGATTTTCCTGCCTACCCACATTTTTTGCAAGTTGCGAATTTAAAAGGCAATCCCCCCTGTTTTACCTAAAAAACAGAGGGGATTGCCGTTATCTTCTCATGTTTCGCAAAATGCAAATTACATTTGCATTTTGCGACTAATCTCAAACCTATTAATCTTCCTATATAACGTTGCTATATTTATACCAAGAGTTTTGGCAGCCTTTTTCTTGCCTTCGAGAGTATCACCATATTTATCCAAGGCACTTTTAATCATTCTTTCTTCCATCTCTGAAAGCGTAAGTTCATGTTCTACTTCTTGCTCGTTTGCTTTACGAAGTCTTGCCGGTAAATTATCGTATGTCACCCATTGTTCCGTAGCCATATTAACAGCATATTCTACAGTATTTTGAAGCTCCCTTATATTTCCGGGCCAGTGGTAGGAATTTAAACGTTCCAGCGTACTAGGTGAAAAACCTTTTATCTTCTTACCTGTAATCTCCATATAATGCTCCAAAAAATAATGGAGGAGTACCGGTACATCTCCGACCCTCTCACGCAAAGGCGGAATATGTACTGGAATCACGTTTAATCGGTAATACAAATCTTCCCTGAATTCCCCGTCTTCAACCATTTTCTCAAGGTTTTTATTCGTGGCTGCCAAAACTCGGACATCTATATCAATAGACTCGTTCGCACCAATCCGCTCAACTCTTCTTTCTTCAAGAACTCGAAGAATTTTAACCTGTAAATGAAGCGGCATATCACCGATTTCATCCAAAAAAATGGTTCCACTGTTGGCCATTTCAAACTTCCCAGGTTTACCTTGTTTCCGGGCCCCTGTGAAAGCGCCCTCACTGTAACCAAATAATTCGCTTTCCAGTAATGCTTCAGGAATGGCCGCACAGTTAATTGCACGAAAAGGCTGGTCTGCGCGGTGGCTATTATTATGGACAGCCCTTGCAAACAGCTCTTTACCTGTTCCGCTTTCTCCTAAAAACAGGACTGTAGAATCAGTAGCTGATACTTGTTTGGAGATCGCTTTTGTTTCAAGAAGTGTTTTACTTTTTCCAACAATAATATCAAAGTTAGAATCGTCCACCTCGGAAGTCATCGAATAAGCAAACTTTTGAACTTCAATTTTATCCTTAAAAGACAATACAACACCGATAATATGCTCATTGTGTTCTAATGGGATAGCACTTCCAAAGACATTTATTTTATTTCCATTTACAACGAATGAATAATCTTTATCTTTGAATCCTTTTCCCGTAAACAGAACTTTAGGGATATCTGGCATCATGTCCAATAAGTTTAATTGTAAAACTTCATCTCTTTCAATGTGTAGAATGTGCTTCGCTGACCGATTTACTTCAAGGATTCGCCCGTTATGGTCCGCAGCGATAATCCCTTCATTCATTGAGCGAATCGCCACCTGCAAGGTTTGAGAGATCGATAAATACTTTTTCAGCAAGGTTTCAGCATTGATTTTACTGCTGATTAAATCTGCCATCTTATCAAGATAGTTTGAAAGAATCCCCTGTTTCCTTTCAAACTCTGCCTTCTGCTCTTTCGTAAAAGCCGTTAAACTAATTACGCCAACATTTTTTCCTTCATGCTTCAAAGGGTATGACACATCCGCTTTTTCTGCACAATTTTTATATAAAACACAGTTTTTGCATGCATCATGAAAGCCGGGATTCAGATTGTAAATGGGCCGGTCCGTCTTTAATACTTCTTTTATAATGTGACCACGCACCTGCTCACCTACAACAGCATGCTGGCCACCGCCAGTTGCAGCAACAACCACATGATTTTGATCATATATAATGACTTCCAATTCTAAAACTGACTTAATGGCTTCTGCTACCAAATTGACTTCCTCTTGGATGGTAAATAAAATGGACTGTTCCATTTGTCTCCCCCTCTTTCATAAAGTGGTACGACTTGATAGAAAATTAAAACGAATCTTACATATTATCCTAATCACATTTGACCTTCTAATCAAGACACTTTTTAGAGCAACGAGGAAAATGAGGCACATTTATTTTATTTATTTGAGAACAACCATATAATATCTGTTGGTTAAACATATTCCATTTTTATTCTCGACAAAAGGGAGCCGATACACAATCGGCTCCCTCCATTATATTATTCATTCATCTCTACCAGCGCTTCGCTGCCCAAAAACTTCTTTTCTACTTCTTCATTATGTTCTCCCAGCAAAGGAGGCCTTGAAGAGATTTCCCATGGGGTTTTATTAAATGTATAAGGTGCTCCCGGATAAACAAAAGTTTGATCTAACTCTGGGTGCGCCACCTCTACAAATGCTTTGCGGTCTTCCGTCAAATGCGGGTCATCCAGCATTTCTTCAGGTGCTCGCAGCGGAGCCCAGGGAAGATTAATGCTTTGAGCATAATGGAAAATGTATTCCGACTCATGAACTGCACAAAATTCTTCGAGAACATCGCAAACATAATCCATTCTCGTGGCACGGAAATGATCGTCTACATATCTTTCATCGCTCAGCTCCCCTTCCATTCCTTTGGAAGCAAGCCATTCCACCAGTTCTCTCCACCTTTTTTCATCCAGATACGTATTTAAGCAAAGGATATACCGATTATCTTTACATTTAAAAATCCATCTGCTTGATTTATTAGGCAGCGCATGGCGGGCGGTATGACGCTTTACATGAGCTTTTTGGTATTCCCAATACGGGATGGACATTTCCGTGGAAACGGTCACACAATCATGAACAGCGATGTCCACATGCTGCCCTTTTCCTCCCCCAATATTTCTATGAAAAATCGCGCCTATGATTCCAATAGCGGCAAAATATGCGGCCATGTGGGCTGCCTGTCCTCCCGTCGGGGCTATTGGCGGAGCGCCTTCGACGTCATCATAACCGTTGACTGCCATGACTCCCCCTAATGCCAATTGTGTAAGATCACACATTTTGTAATCGCTCCACGGACCAAATTGCCCAAATGGTGTAATGGAACACATGATTAATTCTGGATAGATTTTGGATAAAGATTCATAGTCTATTCCCCATTCTTTCAATAGGCTGGGGTTAAAGTCTTCCAGCACGACATCGAATTCAGGTAAAAGTTTCATATATTTTTCCCGGTCCGATTCCTTGCTTAGATCCAGAATGACAGATTTTTTGGATGTATTGTAATGCCAAAAATAGAGGCTTTGATTCGGGTCTTTTTCATCGTGATAATATGGACCGATATTCCGTGATTCCGCTCCGTTAGGAGGCTCTACCTTGATAACCTCTGCTCCCATGTCTGCGAACATTTTTCCGGTAAACTGGGTTAACTGGTCCCCGATTTCCAGAATTTTAATTCCTTCCAATGCTTTGTTCATAAAATCATCTCCTCCTTACCATAGTGATCTAACTTCTTTAAATTGATCCTTTGGCATATCCAGAGGCCATAAAACACCATCATCATCCAGTTCCTTAATTTCTTCTTCACTGTACCCGAGAATTTCACTTAATACATATTCAGTATCTTCTCCCATTAATGGTGCTGATTTGTGAATATACGGCTGTGTCTCTGACATTTTTATCGGAATTCCTACAAAGTTTCGTTCGCCCAAGATGGAATGGTTCAGTCTTTCAAATAACTTGCGGGCTTTCAATTGAGGATCCTTCTCCATCAAGTCTTCGTTCATTTGTACGGCCGCACACGTCACACCGTGGCTTTGGAGCAATTCCATCACTTCATATTTATTTCTGCTTATTGTAAAGGCCTCAATGTTGCGATCCATTTCATCCTGATGGGTTAAGCGGCCTTCAAATGTATCATATTTCTGATGATGAGCCCACTCCGGATTGCCCATAGCATTTTTAAGGCTGGTCCATTCTTCATCTGAAAATACGGCAATTGTGCACCAGTCATTATCTCCTCCACCTTTACAGCGATAACTGTTATGCGGGCACCCCACTTTTCCGCGGTAGTTATCTTCAGGATGTTCTTTGGAAGTAATGGCACGGTTGCCCGGCGGGAATCCCGGTCTTTTCGATGATCTTTTGTTTGCAGTAAAATCCAATAAATTCGCCCCGGTCAGATGCAGCCCCGCCTCTACTTGCGAAATATCAATATATTGGCCTTTTCCTGTTTGTTTTTTATGAAAAAGCGCAGTGATGACACTAAAAGCCCCCGTGTACCCTGCCACCACATCCATGACGGAGTAGCCCCAGCCTGCCGGTTGAGTTTCGGGAAGCCCCGAGATAAATGTCATACCATTTAAACCAGCAGCGGTCGGCCCCCAGGTTCCATACATTTTTTTGCGGCCGGTATGCCCCAATCCAGATATACTCATATAAATGATACCTGGAGAAATTTTTTCAAGAGTATCATAATCTAATCCCCATTTCTCAAATACACCCGCGCTAAAGTTCTCCAAAACGATATCTGACTTCTTTAGAAGCTGATGAACAATCTCCATTCCCCGCTCCGATTTTACATTTAATGTCAGGCTTTTTTTTCCGGCGTTTAAATTATTAAAGAACGCGCCATTATCAAGACCCGGTTTATCCCCTTTTGCATACATGGAAAACCGCATAAAATCCGGATTTTTGGGCCATTCCACCTTTATAACCTCTGCACCCAAAGCACCCAGAATTCTGGCTGTGGTAGACCCTGAAACACTCCAAGTAAAGTCTAACACCCGAATTCCTCTCAGTACTTCTTTCTGGTTTGCCATCTATTCCTGGCCCCTTTCTACAGGTTTCCAATTGACTAATGTAATGTCCTCATTCACTTTTTCAAAGGTTGCTTCTATTTCCATACCGCAATGGATTCGGTCAAGATCCATCCCGACAGCATTCCCCAGCATCCTGACACCCTCGTCCAATTCCACTACGACTAATGCATAGGGCACTTTATCTTTAAAGTAAGAGAGAAAGCTTCTATAGGAAATGTTATAAGTATAGACCTTTCCCTTTCCCTCAATCGGCACCCATACAAGGTCAGCCCCGGGGGAATAAGGAGAAACAAATCTTGGGGGCCAAACTTTCTTTTTAGTTACTGTACATTGTTGCACTTTCAGTTTTCCTTCACGGGTCGCCTCCCAAAATGGCGCAAACAAATCCCAATCCCTGTCACTTTCCCGGGTAGGCAATGGCCGTTGCAAAACTTCAATAGCTTCCATAGAAAAACTTCCTTTCAACGAAATTTTCATCTATTAATTGTGTAAAATGGCAATAGAACCGTCACTGAGATCTCCATAACCTGTAACTAGACCAATCTTTGCGTCTTCAACCTGTGCTTTTCCCGCTTCCCCTCTAAGCTGGTATACAGCCTCAGTCACATGATTGATCCCTACAATATGTGCCTGTGACAGCAAGCCCCCATGCGTATTGACAGGAAGCTGCCCGCCCAGCTTAATCCGGCCCCCTTTTACAAATTCCGGGCCTTCCCCACGCTCACAAAAACCCATTTCCTCAAGTTGTCTCAGCAGAACAAACGTGAAACAATCATACACTTCAGCGAAATCAATATCATCATGCCGGACTCCCGCCATATCGAAGGCACGCGGAGCAGCATGTGTTATCCCCATGTCCAAAATGTCCGGCCTTGTCGGCAAATCATCCGGATACGCCGGATGTCCTTCTGCTATTCCGCCTATATAAATTGGCTTTTTAAAGCGATGGGCATTTTTTTTCGACGTCACAATCACTGCCCCTGCCCCGTCCGTTTCCAAGGAGCAATCGAATAAACGGAAAGGATCGACGAGCATCGGAGAATTTTGATAATCCTCTTCTGTCATTGGACGACCCTTCATATAGGCTTTTTCATTTAGGTGGGCATGCTCCCTGCAGGTCATAGCCACAATCTGCAAACCGGCAGGATCCGGATTGTATTCATGGAACCACCTGTTTGCATGAAGAGAGTAGTAGTGCAGCGGTACACTTACACCATAGGGGTATTCCAGATTTTCCCGATATTCATTGTTCGGCATGAATTCATTATTTAATTCCAATATTCCTGAATCCCCTGTTCCAAGCCTTACCCCTGAGTACCCCCTCTGCCCGGTGGCTACAAGAACATAATCCGCAACACCTGAATCGACTGCCATGGCAGCACTTTGAATCGCTGCTATGGCACTGGCTCCTCCCAATTCAAAACGGCCGCTGAATTTCAGCTCCTTCATGCCTAAACCATGGACAAATTCTTCATGGCGGATATTGAATTTCCATGGAGAAATTACACCATCAATTTCTGACGGTTCTATTCCTGCATCTTTACAAGCGTTAATAGATGCTTCAATACAAAGCCGGGCTAAAGGTTTATCTGTTCCTCTTACAAACTCTGTTTCCCCAGCGCCTACAATGCACGCTCGATCGCTTAATGACCGTTCCATATGTCTCGCCTCCATTTTTCAGTTAACCTTTCATTTTGTTAAACGCTTACATTATGTTGCTTGGTCTATCATTTCAGCTTTTTGTTCCGCTTCCGAACCAGTACTTGACAGATTCTTTAAGAAGGCAGATCCTGTAAAACCAATAACGGCAGCAACTCCGATATAAACAGCGATGGAGTACAGTGTGCCAGTCGTGTGAATTAGATACGTACAGACCATTGGAGCGATTCCGCCTGCAAACACCGCTGCTACTTGTGTACCCAATGCCGTTCCGCTGTACCGCAGCTCCGCAGGAAAAGCTTGAGCGACCAACGCCGGCTGAGCACCAGCCTGCATATTGTGTGCAAGGTAGAAGACAATCGTCGCCAGCATGATAAGTACAGGAGTTTCTGTATAAATTAATCCAATATACGGAAATGCCCACAACAGGGTAAAAATAATTCCCACCATGTAGGTACGCTTTACTCCGATTTTGTCCGCAATATAGCCTCCCAATGGAATACCCAAGATGGACAGAAAGCTGCCTATCGCATTTGTATTGACCATATAGTTGGAACTGATCTTAAAATTATCGGTCACATAAGAAATCATAAAAGTAGCAAATACGGCATGAGGAACATGCTCCGAAAACTTTGCCATGCCTACCAGGAAAACCTGTTTCGGGTGCCGCTTCAGCACTTCCAAGATGGGAGTTTTCACCACTTGATTTCCGTCAGCAACCCGCTTAAATGAGGGAGTTTCATCTACTTTATTACGAATAATGACTCCAGCGATTAATAATATAAAGCTAATTAAAAAAGGAATTCTCCATCCCCAAACAAAGAATTGGTCTCCTGTTAACGTAATACATAACGTGACGGTTGCAGACGCCAGCAGCATTCCCGCGCCAATAGCCGCATTGGGGATACTTGCAGCAAGCCCTCTTTTCTTCCGTTCACCCCACTCCATGGATAATAAAACGGCACCGGCCCATTCTCCACCAACTCCGACACCTTGAAGGATGCGCATGATAAGCAGCAAAACGGCTGCCCAAATACCGATAGAATCATAGGTAGGCAATAATCCTATTAACGTACTGCTGATACCAATAATCCATAAAGTAATTACCAGTGCGGTTTTTCTTCCTATCCGATCCCCAAAATGTCCAAAGATGGCAGCTCCTAAAGGACGCGCTAGAAAACCGGTAGCAAGGGTTGCAAACGATAAAATCGTTGCGACAAATGGATCTGAATCAGGGAAAAAGAGCTTAGGAAAAATTAAGGCTGCTGCAGTGGCATAAAGAAAAAAGTCATACCACTCGATCACCGTACCAAATGCTGCTCCCGCAATCGCTTTGGCAGTCATTTTGTTATTGTTATTGGACATTTTTACACCTCCGAAAGCTTATTGAATGATTTTTTCTTTCGTACGGACCACATTCCGATCAATAGAAAACCGGTGCCGGGAATCCTACAGAAATATGTTGTATATCCGGTTATACAACCACCTCCTTCTTAGTATTCATCAGGATTGAGAAACTGCCTTATGTACTAGTATTATATTTTCGGAGGAGACGAGAGGTATGTTAACTTATCCACATCTTCTGTTAATTTCTGTCTGAATGATCAGGATTTAGCCTTTCTCTCCTAAAGCAAGCCAAGAATCATAAGAATAGCAATCTCACAAATCGTGACGAGGCAACACAAGTAAACACTTGATATTTCGCCTGTATTTGAGTAATCGCGGCAAAAATCAACATATAGTACTATTGACATAATTCTGACAATATAATAAATTTGAATAAACCTCTGGCTTTCTATCAAAATCCATTGATTAAGATGGGGGAAGACAACATGAATCATGAGTGGAAACCATATTTGATCCATGGCCAAAAAAGAACATTCAGCAAAGGACAAATGTTATTTTTACAAGGTGAGGAAAGTCATGGCATTTATTTTTTAGAGAACGGAAAAGTAAATATTCTGTTACTATCAGAGGATGGTAAAGAGCGGATTGTAGAATATGTAATAGGAAAAGCATTAATTGGCGAAACCGGAATTCTTGGACAGCCTTATTTGACATCCGCGAAATGTGAGACAAAGTCTACCTTCTATTACTACCCTCTTGAAAATATTAAGCACCTTTGTCAACAGCATCCGAAGGCAAAAGAGATATTAATGAAATCCATGAGCAATAAAGTGCAAATGCTGACAGAGACAATGTCTATGACAGACAAGCCCTTTGAACAGCAAATGGCTTATTTCTTATTACAGTTATACCGCAAACATAATACGCTTTCCGTTCCCATATCACAAATCTCGCTAGCTCAATACATAGGAACTTCCCGAATCACTATATATAAAATTATGCAAAAATGGGAGAAAGAAGGCATCGCCTCCCAAGGCAAAAAAAAGATCAATATTTTAGATCTTGAAAAAATGAAAACCCTTTTATAAAATCCTATAAATGATAGTATTCTCTCTTTGTTGATAGAAAGGAGCCATCCAGCCATGATATCTTTACAAGATACCTGGACAGATTACCTGCAATACGGTAAAAGGATTTTTTATAAAAAGAATACGGTTGTATTTCAGCAAGGTGACCTGCGAAATGGATTCTACTATATTTTGAAGGGAATCATTAAGATTACCTCTAACGATCCGGGGAAGGGAAAAAGAATCTTAGACATTGCAGGTCCAGGATATTTAATTGGCGATACAGATTGTAAACCCTATTTTTCCTCTGCTGTTTGCCATAACGACAGCGTTCTGTACTATTACTCCAAACAGGATTATGAACGCCTGCTCGACGAGCACCCCGAAACTTCAAGTATATTTTTTCGGTCTCTCATTCAAAAACAGAGGCTGCTTTTAAGCAATCTAAATGTAACCAGTGCCGATACAGAACATCAAATGGCACACTCGCTGTTACATTTGTCAAATATTTATAAAGGCCGGGAAATTGATCTGACTCAGCAAGAGGTGTCACAGTATGTCGGGTTAACGAGGTACACCGTATACAATATTGTTAAAAAGTGGTCGGCAGAGGGGATTATCACTGTTCAAAACAGAAAAATTGCCATACTTGATGTGGAAAAACTTAAGGAAAAACTGTTGGGGTCCTCGAAAAAATACTTTGCCAACAAATAAAAGCTGTCATGGCTGAGTACTTGTACCGGCATGACAGCTTTAAATGTTTTTTGGCTCTTTTACGAACATTAAACGCGGGGTCAACATTTACTTTTCTTTATTTACTCCCTGTTAAAACAAATTTGCCATAACACTGTTAAGGACTCCCATACCATGATGTCCGATTCAAGTCATAACACTTTTCCCATTTAATCCTTCTGGCCTAATGCCCTCAACACCGCCCTCACCGGACTTCCATCGGCTCCTTCAATCGCCAGCGGCAAGGCAATCAATTCATAATCCCCAGGTTCCACATTACTCAGCACAATGTTCTCCAATATATAGACGCCATGATCATTCAAGGAGTGGTGGGCATCCAGCGTTTTACTGTCGATGGCATCTACGGATGGGCAATCCGTGCCGATCAGCCGGATTCCTTTTTCTTTCAAGAATGGACCGATATCATCTTTTAGGACAGTATATTCTTTCGGAAATTCTTTTATATTTCTGCTTTTTACGGTGCGCAGGAGGAGCCGCTCGACTCCTTCCAGGTCGAACGGTTCCAGCTCTGCCCTGCCGACTTGCTCACATTCCGTTACATCAATGATACGCGCGGGTCCCATGTATAGATCAAGATCGAGCTCGTGCACTTTCTTTCCGTTTTCGCTGAAATGAAACGGTGCATCAATATGGGTCCCTGTATGCACACTTGTCGTAATTTGGCCAATGTTTACGGAACCTGTCTGTTCTTTCGTCGCACTTAATTTGAAGGAAAAAGGTGTATCGCCCGGCCATACGCCGATCTCATTTGTCAGCGGCTGGGAAATGTCAATCCATTTGTTCATCCATTATCACCGACCCTTATCTTAAATCAATCCTAACATATTTAAAAATACTAACACGATTGTAATCGGTACCACCCATGTCATCAAGAGCCGCCATGATGAATACAGTCCAGGGGATGCCGTACCATTCAAATGGAATTCTTCTTTTACAAGATTCCTGTCCATCCGATGGATGATAAATAAGGCGATCAACAGGCTTCCGAACGGCAGCATAATATTACTGACTAGATAGTCTGTTGCATCAAAGACACTTTTGCCAAAAATCGTAAAGTCTGCCAGGCTGCTCGATGACAGCGCTGCAGGAATTCCTGCAATCGTAATGATTAATCCGGCCATCCATGTCACAGACTTCCTTGTCCGTTTTCCATTTGATGTAAAAGCAGCCACAATAATTTCATATAAGCTGAATGACGAGGTCAATGTAGCAAATAAAAATAAGATTAAGAATAAACTTAAAAACAACTCGCCAAATGGCATCTCCGCAAATACGGATGGCAGCACGATAAACAGCAAGCCGGGACCCTCTGCGGGCTCATATCCAAAAGCAAAAACGACCGGAAAAATAGCCAGGCCCGCCAGCAGGGAAACAAATATATTCATCCCTACGACTGATCCTGCTGAAGACGTCAAACTGACATCCTTTTTCAAGTAGGAACTATACGTCACCATACACGAAAATCCGACAGCCAGCGAGAAAAAGGACTGTCCTAAAGCGAACAGCAGGGATTCTCCTGTAATCTTCGAAAAGTCCGGTGCCAGGAAAAATTTAACCCCTTCCATCGCTCCATCCAATGTCAAAGCGCGGATAACAAGAATGATAAAAAAGATGAATAATAGAGGCATCATATATTTGTTTGCCTTCTCAATGCCGTTTTGGACACCCATAGCTATGACTAAAATATTAATTAATGAAAATAGCAGCAATCCCAATAATGTCATGCCCGGGCTTCCAATGACCGCTCCAAACATTTCCGGGTAATTGGCTCCTTCTTCAATAACTTGTCCAATAACGGACCGGGCCGTATAAATCAGTATCCAGCCGCCGACAACACTGTAAAATGTGAGCAGCAGAAAACAGCCCAGAACTCCAAGCCTTCCCACCCATACCCAGAAGCTGTCCGGCGCGAGCTTTTTATATGCACTGATCGCTTCCGCACCAGATCCCCTTCCAATGATGAATTCTGAAATCAGCATGGGCATACCAATTAACAAGGTAAAGACAACGAAAATCAGGAAAAAAGCGCCCCCGCCGCTCATCCCGGTCACATACGGGAACTTCCAAATGGCACCAAGTCCGATGGCTGCCCCTGCTGAGGCCAAAATGAACCCCAGCTTAGATGTCCATTGTTCATTTTTTTCTTTCATTTGACTCTTCCCCTTTGTAATTTTTGTTGTTTTATTTGTTTCAACCATCATCAGCCAAATAAAGCTGATGACGGTTTATAACCCGGGAATCTTTCTACAATTCTGTGCGCAAATCCCATAATTCAGGGAAAAACCGATGATCCAACACCTGTTTCAAATAATTGACGCCTGATGATCCTCCCGTACCTGGTTTGAATCCTATAATTCTTTCTACCGTTTTCATATGGCGGAAACGCCACTGCTGCAGCCAGTCTTCAATGTCCACCAGCTTTTCAGCCAGCTCGTAAAGGCTCCAATATTTGTCCACATTCCGGTATACCTCCCGCCAGGCTTCCGCTACTGTCGGATCTCCTGAGTATACGATTGAATAGTCACGGTCCAAAAGCTTTGGATTAATCTCAAACCCTGCGCGGGCCAATGCTTTGATGGACACATCATAAATGCTTGGAGCTTTGAACGCAAGCTCCAGCGCCTCAAGTACGGCCGGATCTTTTTCATAGATCTTTAAAATATGGGTTGATTTGTATCCTAGCGCAAATTCAATCAGCCTGTACTGGTAGGACTGAAATCCTGAAGCCTGGCCAAGGGAATCGCGGAACTCCAAATATTCGGCCGGAGTCAACGTGGAAAGCACATCCCACGCCTGAATAATTTGAGTCTGAGTTTTACTGACACGTGAAAGCATTTTAAATGCGGCATGCAACTCCCCTTCATCAATGGCTTTAATTGCGGCTGTCAGCTCATGAAGGATCAGCTTCATCCACAGTTCGCTCACTTGATGGATAATGATAAACAACATCTCATCGTGATGGTCGGACAGCCTTTTTTGGCTTGTCAAGATCCTGTCGAGTTGTAAATAATCCCCATAAGTCATGTTGTTTTTAAAATCCGTATGAATTCCCTTTTCGCTGTCCAGCTTTTTGTACAATTCTGAGATAGGTTTTGACATACATATGCCTCCTCTTGTAATTTTTTGTAAACGCCTTCAATTCTTCTTATTTAAAGATGGGATACACGGCCGGCAGTCCCGCTGCCGGCCTTCCCTCCTCTTTATGCGACAACATCCCGTTTATTCTCAAACTTCTTGTATTCTTCTTCTTCCATAATTTTTTTAAGCAATTGAACAACCTGCCAAACTTCCTCAAACGTGTTGTATAAGGCTACCGGCGCCAGGCGAATACCATTCGGGCTTCGGTAATCCGGGATGACCCCATTGGCTTTCAGTGCTTTACAAATGCGGGCAGCCTCTTCATGTTCAAGGAAAATATGGCCGCCTCTTTGTTGTTCATTACGCGGATTTGCTACGGTAAAGTTAAACTTTTTCAATTCCGCATCTATCAATGTCATGAAGTACTCGGTTAATTTCAATGATTTCTCACGAATTTGGTTCATGCCTGCTTCTTCAAACATGGATAAGGAGCCCAGCAGCGGCGCCGCACTTAACAAATGAGGTGTTCCAATCTGAAGAGAACCTGCATCTGATGCCCTTGTTAAGTCATGCTCCATATCAAACTGCTTCTCTTTCTTTGAACTGAACCAGCCTGCAAGACCCGGATCGGCATTTTTAAAATGTTTCTTGTTTACATATAAACCGCCCACTGCACCAGGACCGCCATTTAAATGCTTATAGGTACACCAGAAAGCAAAGTCCACGTCCCAGTCACTCAGGGCATGCGGGATTGAACCGATGGAATGACACAAATCAAAGGCAATCAAAATTCCGCGCTCATGAGCAGCTTTTGTCAATTTTTCCATATCAAGAATTTGGCCGCTTCGATACAAGACACTCGGAAGAACCGCAATCGCCACTTCATCCGTCATGGATGTAATAATATCTTCTTCCAGAAGCGTCTGACCATCACGGCTTTTGACCTGGATCAAATGCTCCTCGGGACTTAGTCTTTGAATCCGGAGCTGGCTTTTTATGGCATAAATATCTGAAGGAAAATTCAGTTCATCTGCTAAAATTTTTGTTCTTTTCCCTTCCGGCTTAAAAAAGGTAGATAAAATTTGATGCAAATTCACCGTTGTAGAACCGGTGATGATCACTTCCTCCGGATTTGCCCCAACTAAGGGAGCACTCTTTTCACCCAGTTTTTCGGAAAAGTAATACCAGGGATGATCCCCTTTTAACCAGCCGTCAATTCCGAATTCCTTCCAGGATTCCAGCATATCCAGGAGCGACTTTTCCGATCTTTTGGACAATAATCCCAATGAATTTCCGTCAAAATATATAGTTCCCGGCTTTATATAAAATTCCTCACGGTACTGCTTTAATGGATCTTTTCGATCCAGTTCCCGTGCATACTCTATTGAAAGAGTTTTGTCACTCATGTTATCGCTCCTCCGATCATGAATATCATCCTGTCTTTACTATAACCGACACACTTGTCAGTCGTCAATGATATTATGTCAATGATTTAATATCATTGAGGGTGTGTCATTCGTTTGATTGCTTGTACTTGATGAACACGATAAAATAAAACTAAAACTCAAAAGAAAGGAGCAGATAGAATGGACGGCGCTGAAAACCTGTCCAAGCGGCAGCTCCAAGCATTGCAAACCAGAGAAAAACTGTTGAATGCCGGTCGTACGGTCTTTTTAGAAAATGGCTTCCAAAAAGCAACCATGACTCAAATCAACAAGTTGGCCCATACAGGTTATGGCACGGCTTATGTCTATTTCAAAAATAAAGATGAACTGTTTACCGAATTAATTGAGACGATCATGCAGAAAATGTATGATGTGGCCGGGCTGCCTTTTACCCCGAAGACTAAAGAAGAGGCCTTTACACAAATTAAAAAGCAAACACGTCTTTTTATGGAATTGTCCTTGGAAGAAAGACAAGTGATGAAGATCATTAAGGAAGCCATCGGTGTTTCGCCAATTGTGGCAGAAAAATGGAGCCAAATTCGCGCCCGCTTTATATCCGGAATTACAAAAGACATTGAATACGTCCAAAAAGCCGGACTTGCACGGGATGATTTTCATGCCAATCTGATTGCCAAAGGCTGGTTTTACATGAATGAGCAGCTGATGTGGGAGCTTGTCCTCGGTGACATTAAAGAAGATGTGGAAGCCGTTTCTGATCATTTGACGAGATTATATACAGGCGGGCTGTATAAATAGAGACTGCAAAAAAATGCGCCCAAGCGCCTCGCCCCGGCTGAGTTAAGTGCTTTTTCCACTGCAGCGAAGGCCCTGACTGGTGCTTGAACCTTATGTATTCCCCTTTCAAAAAAACCAAGACCCAAATCGTCTTGGTTTTTTATCTTCCATATAGGGGTTTTCTCGCTACATACCCGGATGCCCCTTGGGGAGCATGATCTTTTCTTCTTTAAACGGGAACAGATTCATTTCTCTTGCCTTTTCACTATGGTTAATCATGATTTCGTGAAAGATCTCCTGATCAGTTTTGCCTTCCTTACTGACCCCAAGTTTCTCTGCAGCATGATGAATCATGGCTTTTCGGACCTCCATCGCCACTTCACGCAAATCTCTTCCCTCGGTTTCAATGCCATATTCTTTAGCATATTTTAGAATTTTTGCTTTGCGCACTTCGTAAGTGAGGTCTTTTAGCGACTTGCCTTCAGATGAGATTCCGAGTTCATCCGCTTCTTTTTTCACTTTTACCTCTTTGATTTCTTTCTTTAAAGTTTTGATATTTTTTCCTTCGGTACTGATTCCGTATTCCTCAGCAATCCGGGTGACCCATACTTTTTCAATTTCTTTCTCCAGTTCCGCAGTGCTTTTGCCTTCTGTTGAAATTCCCAATGCTTGCGCATGTTTTTTGATATACGCCTCGCGTATTTCTTTGTTCAACGTCTCTGTATCTTTTCCTTCTGTGTCAATTCCAAGCATTTCCGCATATTTCTTCGTCATTTCCGGATCGCTTTTAAATTGGCGGTCTTCCAATCGATTTTCATGCATTTCTGCAGATACGCCCGCTCCAATGAAAGCCAAAGTTCCCAGCATGAACACAGCAGCCATAAAATATGTAATGATCTTTTTCTTCATTTTTCTTCCTCCTTGAGTGATTGATCTCGCTGTTATCATGCCCATCCATGAGGATTGCATGAATGCTTTTTTTTACAAAAAAAACAATGCCGGTACATTGATTTCCGGCATTTTGATTGAATTTATTCACTTTCCTTTTTCTGTTTTTGCTTTTGTTTCATTAAAAACAGCTGCCATGGCTCCACGGAGCCCGTCATCAGTTTATAAACATAAGAGGATGTGAGCTGATAACTGTCCTCGATTTTTTCGGCAAGAAAGTGGGCCCTTTCAAACAAAATGGACCGGATATGTGTTACTTGCCTCAAGATTTTATCTGTCACTGCCTCTTGTTTCTCCAACCTGGTGACAATATCCTGGTGCTGATCCTCATGTTGCAGCATTTGCCCGGACATTTCCTTTTGCAGCTCATACTGCTCATTTAATTTAGACAGCAATTCCTTGTTTAAAGCTTCAGCAGTTGTTAATCGCTGCTCAATTTCTTCATTGGTTTTACTGACTCGCTGCAATTCTTCCATCACTTCTTGTTTAAAAAGCTTTTCCTGCTGCAGCAACTCTTCCAGGCTTTTTGCTCTTTCATCCATTTCCGCTACCTGGCTCTTAACTTCTGCATGCGCCTCTTCATGTCTGCGGTTAATCCTTTGCAAGTCTTTCAGCTGATAAGAAATCTTTTTCCATTGGTTCCTCCGTGCCCGTTCTTGGACGTCTACCATTTTCTTGATATCCAAGAAGGAATCCCGAAGCCTTCCATTAATGGATTCCTGTACTTTTCTGAACTTCGTCCATTCATTTATATGAGCAACCGACTGGTTCGGTTCTTCCATCACTTCATCACTTTTAAAAATATAATGGTCTTCTTCATTAAAATATAACCCCATGCAGTTTCGTTGCACCTCCTTTGCACCATTTAAGCTATTTTATGCAAAGCTGACGGCAAGAGGGACGACGTTTTCTTTATTTGCGAGATACTTGTATTAAAAAGTTCCTTTAATGCGGATAACTAGTGAATGGTAGGTCTGCCTCCTGACATATAGTGTAGGAGGGGGGGGATAAGCTCTATGCACGTAATCCGATGGGCAGTTGCTTTTGTGTTCATTGTTTCGGGAGTGATGAAATGGCTGAATCCTGAAATGGCTGAAACGTTTGCACAACTGAGGCTCCCGTTTCCCGAACAATTCATGTGGACGCTGGCTGTTATTGAAGTGGTCTGCGGCGTGATGTTACTTATAAATAAATGGGTCAAACTTGCCGCTTTCGCATTAATCGGGATTATGGCAGCTGCGCTGATTTTGACTAAAATCCCTTTGTTATCTTCGGGATTGATGGACTTTTTGTTTGCGGCCAGGTTGGACATGGTCATGCTTTTGTTACTTTTCGGGATTTACCATAAACCAGCCACGTAAAGTAAAACACCCTGTGCCCACATTGTCGGGTACAGGGTGCATCATTTATTCCACGGTCACTTTGACTTCTTGTTCGCCGTACTTTTTGTAGGCTGCATGGTAAGTTGGGCCGACACCGCCTTTAAATGTAATGGAATGGCGAATGGCGGCGGTAATAAATTTTTTTGCTTCTTCCACTGCTTCCGGCACAGACTTTCCTCTTGCCAGCTGAGCCGTAATCGCAGCTGAGTAGCTGCAGCCCGCACCGTTCGTATGAATGGTATCAATACGAGGCGCCTCCAAGATGTAATATTGAGTTCCATCATACAATACATCAACAGCCGGGCCTTCCAGGCGGCCGCCCTTGACTAAAACATATTTCGGGCCAAGTTTGTGCAGTTCTGCTGCACTTTCTTTTAATTCTTCGACGGTCGTAAATGGCCGGTCCTTTTCCAGCAGGCGCACTGCCTCAGGCATGTTGGGTGTAATGACAGCAGCCAATGGAAGCATTTTATTTCTCATGGCTTCAATCGCATCATCTTTTAGCAGCGCCGATCCCATTTTTCCAATCATGACCGGGTCAATAACGATATTGGTTGTACCTGCCTCTTTAATCCATTTAGCCGCATGGCTGATAATTTCTTCTGTAAACAGCATGCCCGTTTTAATTGCATCGGCTCCAATGTCACGCAGTGCCGTGTACACTTGAGCCTCGATCGCATCAAGTGAAACAGGAAAAACCCCTTGATCTTTCCGCGGATGGTTGGCCACAATTGCTGTTACCGCACTGACGCCAAATACATCCATCTCCTGAAAAGTTTTTAAATCTGCCTGAATACCGGCGCCGCCTCTTGCGGCCGACCCAGCAATCGTCATCGCTGTAGGAATACGCATAACAAACCCCTCTCTACTTCTAGAATCTTTATATCTGGAACAAAGCTCAAGCGCTGTTCGCCGACGTTCAGACTGTAGTACTTCGGACGAGATAAGGCAGGTTCTTGACGCGGTATCCTGCCGCTTCGTTTTTACTCGGACGTCCTCTCCTTTCAAGCCGATGCCGGCTTATTTCAGAAGGGAGCGCGAAGTCCGATCATCGATAAGCGCTGGAGCCGGACGACATACAAATGGTAATTTCCACCATTCCGGCTCGGGAATTTATTCATCAAGGAAAATCATAGTAATATTATCATCCTCCAGCGCAGAGTTTGCAAGGGAGGAATTTGGGCAATTCCACTTTGTCACCGGTTCACTCTTAATTTTTTCGAACCTTCGGCATGGGGATGTCCTTAAGAGCGGAAAAGCGGGCAGCGGTTGAAACGGGGTTTTGTGGTCCTTTCACGGGGTTTTGAGCTTTGGAAGCGCAGTTGGAGCTTTGAATTGAAATTAATTTGCCTTTTAAATTCGGTTTTCGCGCTTTGGATCTGAGTTTCGCGCTTTGGAACGCAATTTCGCGCTTTGAATCCGAGGTTTCGCGCTTTGAATCCGAGGTTTCGCGCTTTGAATCCGAGGTTTCGCGCTTTGAAGCCCGAGTTCGCGCTTTGAAGCCCGAGTTCGCGCTTTGAACCGCTATTTCGCGCTTTGGAACCCGAGTTCGCGCTTTGAAGCCCGAGTTCGCGCTTTGAATCCGGAGTTCGCGCCTTGAATCCGGAGTTCGCACTTTGAAGCCGGAGTTCGCGCTTTGAAGCCCGAGTTCGCGCTTTGAGCCGGAGTTCGCACTTTGAATCAGGGTTTCGCGCTTTGGAACCGGGTTTCGCGCTTTGAACCCGGGTTTCGCGCTTTGAATCCGAATTTCGCGCCTTGAATCCGGAGTTCGCGCCTTGAATCCGGTTTTCGCGCTTTGAACCCGGGTTTCGCGCTTTGAATCCCGATTTCGCGCCTTGAATCCGGTTTTCGCGCTTTGGAACCGGGTTTCGCGCTTTGAACCCGGATTTCGCGCCTTGAATCCGGATTTCGCGCTTTGAACCGCTATTTCGCACTTTGAATCCAAGTTTCGCGCTTTGAAGCCCGAGTTCGCGCCTTGAATCCGGAGTTCGCGCTTTGAATCCGAATTTCGCGCCTTGAATCCGGAGTTCGCGCTTTGAACCGCAATTTCGGGCTTTGGAACCCGATTTCGCGCCTTGAATCCGGATTTCGCGCCTTGAACCCGGAGTTCGCGCCTTGAATCCGGTTTTCGCACTTTGAAGCCGGAGTTCGCGCTTTGAAGCCCGAGTTCGCGCTTTGAGCCGGAGTTCGCACTTTGAATCAGGGTTTCGCGCTTTGAACCTGGTTTTCGCGCTTTGAACCGCTATTTCGCGCTTTGGAACCCGATTTCGCGCTTTGAAACGCAATTTCGCGCTTTGAAGCCCGAGTTTGCACTTTGAACCGCAATTTCGCGCTTTAAACCGCAATTTCGCACTTTGAATCCAAGTTTCGCGCTTTGAACCGCTATTTCGCGCTTTGAATCCGAATTTCGCGCCTTGAATCCGGAGTTCGCGCTTTGAACCGCTATTTCGCGCTTTGAAGCCCGAGTTCGCGCCTTGAATCCCGAGTTCGCGCTTTGAACCGCTATTTCGCGCCTTGAATCCCGAGTTCGCGCTTTGAAGCCCGAGTTCGCGCCTTGAATCCCGAGTTCGCGCCTTGAATCCCGAGTTCGCGCCTTGAACCCGGGTTTCGCGCTTTGGAACCCGAGTTCGCGCCTTGAATCCGGATTTCGCGCCTTGAACCCGGGTTTCGCGCTTTGGAACCCGAGTTCGCGCCTTGAATCCGGATTTCGCGCTTTGGAACCCGAGTTCGCGCTTTGAGCCGGAGTTCGCACTTTGAATCAGGGTTTCGCGCTTTGAACCTGGTTTTCGCGCTTTGGATCTGAGTTTCGCGCTTTGGAACGCAATTTCGCGCTTTGAATCCGAGGTTTCGCGCTTTGAAGCCCGAGTTCGCGCCTTGAATCCGGATTTCGCGCTTTGAACCCGGAGTTCGCGCCTTGAATCCGGTTTTCGCACTTTGAAACGCAATTTCGCGCTTTGGAACCCGATTTCGCGCCTTGAATCCGGATTTCGCGCCTTGAACCCGGGTTTCGCGCTTTGGAACGCAATTTCGCGCCTTGAATCCGGATTTCGCGCCTTGAACCCGGGTTTCGCGCTTTGGAACGCAATTTCACACTTTGTATCCGGATATCCCGAGTTCGCACTCTAACCCCGGAGTTCAACTTTAAAACCGGAGTTCGCACCCTGGAGCTCCGAGTTTGTCCTATTACGTGTCAAACAGCCAATAAATTGACAGATGACACTGTGTCATGTACAATATATATAAGATGTGACACGATGTCATATCTTAATGAAACAAAAGACATACATTGATCCATATTTTCTTCATATCATTTAAAAAACACATATAAGGGGTGTATAGTAGATGTTACAAATGACGAACATCCCTCCTTTTATCCAGAGGGAACTCGAGCCACTGAATGAAAAGATCACTCCGCTTATTAAAAAAGCATCCAAGTACGGCCTTTGGGCCTTACCTTTAATATTGATCTCTACCTTCAATCTTGCTGCGATTTTATTTTTTATACCCGACAGACAAAATATGTCCTTCACACTGATTCTATATGCGATATTAGGTGCGTTGGGGTTTGCCTTGTCGAAGGAGGCCAAACATCAGCAAAAAGAAATTCAAAAATTGAGTGTAGATTTTATCATAAGCCGAATTGAAAAAAGCGATATCGCCTCCCCTGCTTTAAAAAGAAAATATACAGCTATGATTAAGGAATCACCTGTGATGGCCCTCAACCATTTTGTAAAGTTTTTGGAAGCGGAAAACAAACAACACGATTACTAGGAATCGTAAAGGATGAAGGATGTTATGCCAAAGGCCACATTTTATAATTTACCGGACGAAAAAAAGATGACTTTAATCGGAGCGCTTAAAACAGAGTTTTCACGCGTGCCTTTATTTGAGGCCTCCATCTCCAATATTGTCAAAGAAGCCGGCATACCCAGAGGAAGCTTTTATCAGTATTTTGAAGACAAGGAAGATGCCTTCTTCTTTTTGCTCAATAATTTGGCGGAACAGGAAAAAAATCATTTCCTTAGCTTGCTTCAGACACATGACGGAGATTTGTTTAAAACGGTCATTGAATTTTTTGAACGGCTGCTGGATGAAAAAGAGCATTTTCACTTTATTAAAAATGCTTTACTCCATATGACTCAGCAAGTTGAAAGATGCTTTTCGCAGATCATTACCGACAATAACCAACACAGCGAGAGCTTTAAAAAAACCGTATCCCTGATCGACAAAACCCATTTAAATATTTCCTGTGAAAAAGATCTGCTTCATGTATTGAATATTATTACGTCCATTATGTTTCGAAATTTGGCTGAAGCGTATGCCCATTCTGTGTCCCGCCAGGAATCTCTAAATCATTTCAAAACAGAACTTCGTTTGATTCAAAAAGGGCTCGTTCGATAAAGAGAGGCAGAATCAGAGAAATCATGACAATTATTTCTCGGGAAATATGTCGAAACAATAGTGAGGTGCATCCGTTGCTACAATTAGAATTCCATCCTGTCTGGGAAAACCGGCTGACGGAGGAGCAAAAGCAAAAGTTTAAAAAGTTGGCCTCTGCACTTCCTGCCAATGAAGGATTGGATCTTATTCTTTTCCGGGGGAAATATAAGAAAAATGGAGGAGCGGTGGCCACGGTATTATTGGTCAATGGTTCAAAAAAGTCTATGGACCTCCGGCACGTGACTGTTGAAATGACAGATGACAAAGAGAACTTTATTTCCAGGGAGGATTTTGAGCTGAACCTGACCATCCACCCGCACACTGCGCTGCCCTGGTCGTTTGTTTTTGCAAAAGAATCCGTGAACCAAAGACATAGCGATCCCAAAAATTGGATGCTGAAACTCCGTGATAAAAAAGGGGCTGTCCAGAAAGTCAGTAAAAACTGATTTTCTGTGACAGCCCTATTTTGTTTAGTTCTAAAAAAGGCATACAAAAAAATCGCCCTTTCTAGTAAAATGTAAGTTACCACACCTACATTTTAG